>NZ_JBSHCT010000007.1:0-276092 GCF_053615935.1 Nocardiopsis sp. NPDC055879 | reverse complement strand
GGCGCCGAACGGCGCCCGCCCCTCCCCGCCCCGAACACTCGGTCCGTTAGCCGGTAGCGGCGTCTACCGGGCGGACCTCAGGGCTCTGAGTCGTCGGTACGAAGTGCGGCCAGGTCGGAGTTCCACACTCGGCCGCGTGGAGCGCCGCACGGACGTTCACGGAGAACAACCGGATGGCGTCCTCCAGACTGTCCGCACCAACCCCCATCGTCACGCAGAGGCTTCGTTGGGTCAGGCTGCCGACCACGTCGGGATCGATGATGCCCGGGTCGCATTCCTGTAGGTTGTCGAGCTCGTCGATGAAACGGTCGGTGAAGGTGTCGAAGTCGTCGTCGGTGGTGACGCCGTTCCTGCTCTCGAACGCCAGGTCGACCGCCAAGTGGTGCGTGATCACCGTTCCTGTTCCTCCCAGCACGTGGCCCGTCGCAATTGCCCGAGGAGATCTTTGAGGTAGTTCGCCCCCGAAGGCGAGAGCTTAACGGTCTTGAAGTGCTTCTTCTCGCAGGGGCAGTACATCTTGTAGTACTTCTTCCTGCGTTCGACACGCCATCCTCTGTCCTCTGCGCCCTTGAGCACCGGTTCCAGATCCTTGTCGGGGTGGCGTGGTCGAACCATGCGGTGTCCCAGCTGTTCGGTATGTACGAGTGCGACGCTTGGTTCGGAACCAAGGGTAGGTCAGAGCGTACGGCGCCAGGAAGCGGCACGGGGGAGGTTCGCGGGTTTCTCCGCCTGAAACGGTGAAGGGGGCGGGCGCCGTTCGGCGCCCGCCCCCTTCGTGGTCTCCGGGATCAGACCTCGGTGACGGCCTGCTCGTACTCCAGGCGCGGCAGGCGGTCGAACCAGGCGTCCGGACCGGGCTTACCGATGTTCATCACGACGATCGGCTGCCGGCTGGAGTCCTCGCCGAAGAACTCCTTGCGGATGCCATCGGCGTCGAAACCGGTCATCGGGCCGGCGGCCAGACCCGCGGCGCGAACGCCGATGATCAGGTAGGCGACCTGCAGGAGGGCGTTCTGCGAGGCCATGGACTCGCGGGCCTCGACCGGCATGCCGGCGAAGTTTTCACGGGCGTCCGGGGCGACGGGGAAGGTGGTGGGGAAGTGCTCGTGGAAGTCGCTGTCGGCGGACAGGATCAGCGCCAGCGGGGCCGTGGAGGTCTTGGGGGCGTTGTTGCCGGCCATGTGCTGGACGAGGCGTTCGCGGGCCTCGGGGGAACGCACCGCGGTGACCCGCAGCGGCTGGTTGTTCATCGCCGTGGGACCGAACTTGACCAGGTCGTAGATCACTCGCAGCTGTTCGTCGGTCACCGGTTCGTCGGTGAAGGAGTTGGCGGTGCGAGCGCTGTGGAACAGGAGGTCCTGTGCCTTCTTGTCGAGGACCAGCGTGTCAGTCATAGTCGAAACCTCGGTTGTGCTTCTTCGGGGTCAGAGAAGCCCGCCTGTGGCGGACACGAGGCACAACCTTGTTGACTGGGAAGATATTTCTAGATTATATGATTTGTGAGTTCATTCACTGAGCGCACTGCGCGGTCTGTCCCGCGGCGGTGGCACCTTGCCCGGGACGACCGGGACCCTTGGCGGGGAGGGCAGATCGGGGAGTGGCGCCGGCGGAGTCTCCGGGCTCTGCCTAGGGCGTACCGTACCGCCGGCCTGGGCGACCCATTCCTCCAGCTGCTTGACGAACACTCGCGCCTGGACCGGCCAGTGGTAGGAGGTCCGCGCGATCCGGTGACCGGTGCTCGCCAGATCCCGGCGCAGTTCCTCGTTGTCGCGCAGCTCCAGTACGGCCCGGGCGGCGGCGTCGCCGTCGTTGAACGGGACGACGAGCCCGGAGCGCCCCTCCGGACGCCGACTGACCAGGGCCTCGGCCATCGGGTTCGGGCTGGTCACCACCGGCAGGCCGTGGGCCATGTACTCCACGACCTTGGTCGGCAGTGAATGCCGGTAGTTGTCGGTGTCGTGCAGCAGGCTGATCCCGGCCAGGGCGCCGGCCGCCATTCGCAGGGCCCGGTCATTGGGCACGAACCCGTACCAGTGCAGGGCGTCCTCCTGGTGGGCCTCGCGCAGCAGGGGACGCACCTCGGCGTCGGCGTTGCCGATCACCTCCAGGCGCACCCCGTGGTCGCGCAACCGCCGACCCATGCGAACCATCTCGCGGGCGCCTCGCGCCATGGAGACGTGCCCCAGGTAGACGACGCGGTCGTCACCGGCGGGTCTGAGCGGGGCGTCCGGCACGTCCGTGGTGTTCGGAACGACCGGGTGGTCACCGCGGAACCGGGAACGGTAGCCCTCCTCGGCCAGGAGCAGCCGCAGTCGACGTTCGGCGCCACGTTCGAAGCCGCGCACGACCCGACCGAGCGGACGGCGCAGCGGCCCCGGCACCCACGGCTTGGTGAGCAGCGCCGCCGGGGTGTCCTCGTGCACGTCCCACACCGTGACCGGCGGCCGCTTCGATTTCGAGGGCAGCGCGAGCAGGAGTTCGGGATCGTGGAAGAGCAGAAGGTCGGCCTCGGGCGCCAACCTGGTCAGGGCGGCCCGGGCGGCCCGCAGGGAGGGCAGGCGGTCGCGCCCTTGGGCGCGCGGCACGTCCACCGAACGGACCTGGTCCCACGGCGTCACCCCGCACTCTCGAAAGGGGGCGACGTAGGTGACGGTGTGCCCTGCCTCGACGAGCGCCCGGATCTGGCGGTGCAGGATCCTGGCGTCCTCGGGGTGGTGCACAATCGTCGCCACGAGTGCGTGCATGAAGATCACCTACGTGTGTCACCGGTTGGCTCCGACTACAGCGATGATCCGCCGTTACCAGGCGGGAACCGCTGCACGACACGGTATTCACCTGGAGAAACACGCCGAGGACGGTCGGATGGACACCCGGCGTGCGCCGGGTGAACCTTCGGTCGGTCGTCGGTGAACGCACGAAGGCACGCCGTCGAACGCCGTGGGGCGTCCGTCCGGCGTGCCTAGGTGGCAGGGCCGATCACAGGACCTGGAGGCCCTCCCGCTGTACTTTGCGGCGAGCCTGTGCCGGAACCTCGGATCCGGTGGTCGTGGGCTCGTCGGTCTCCGACCGGCGCAACACTCCGCGGGTGTCGAGCAGCAGGCGCGCGTACTCTTCCAAGAGCTTGGGGCGGTAGTCGCTGTGGTCGGTGAGCAGGATGGTCAGATCCGCGTCGGCCATGGCCTGTTCCAGGTCGGTGGAACGGGGGATGTCCACCCCGTCCACCTGCCAGGACTCCACGTACGGGTCGTGGTAGGTCAACGTGGCGCCCTTGGCGGCGAGCTTGCGCGCCGCCGGACGGGCCGGCGATTCGCGCTGGTCCGCGATGTCGGCCTTGTACGTCACTCCGAGGAGCAGAACCTTGGAACGGGACAGCGCCAGCCCGGAGTCGTTCAGCAACTCCTGGGCGCGCTGCATGACGTAGGCCGGCATGCGGCTGTTGATCTCCTGGGCCAACTCGACGAACCGGAACGGGTAGCCGAGGGTCTTGACCTTGTAGGAGAGGTAGTTCGGGTCGATGGGGATGCAGTGACCGCCCACACCCGGACCGGGGTAGAACGCCTGGAAGCCGAACGGCTTGGTCGACGCGGCGGCGATGGAGTCCCACAGGTCCACGCCCAGCTCCTGGCAGAAGATGGCCATCTCGTTGACCAGGGCGATGTTGACGTGTCGGTAGGTGTTCTCCAGCAGCTTGGCCATCTCGGCCTCACGGGTGCCGCGGGCCCGGACCACCTGGTGCACGAACCGGCCGTAGAACTCCGCGGCCGCCTCCCCGCACTCCTCGGTGAGTCCGCCGACGACCTTGGGCGTGTTGGTCACGCCGAAGGTCGGGTTGCCCGGGTCGATGCGCTCGGGGGAGAAGGCCAGGTGGAAGTCGGCCCCGGCCACCAGGCCGGACTCCTCCAGGAGCGGACGGACGACCTCGTCGGTCGTGCCCGGGTAGGTGGTGGACTCCAGGATCACCACGGTCCCCGGTGAGAGCCGGTCCGCGATGGCCTTGGACGCGGCGGTGACCGCACCCAGGTCGGGGCCGCCCTCGGGGGACAGCGGAGTGGGGACACAGATGACGATGGTGCGCGCCGTCGCCAGGCACGCCGGGTCGGTGGTCGCGCTGAACCCCTGGTCCAGCATGGCGCGGACGTCGTCCGGCGTCAGGTCGTCGATGTGTGAGTCGCCCTGGTTGAGGGCGTCGACGACCTGGGTGTTGACGTCGAGTCCGGTGACCTTCACTCCGGCGGACGCGGCTGCGGCTGCCAGGGGCAGACCGACGTAGCCGAGACCGAGGACGACGAGATCGACCGATCCGGTGCTCTGCTCGGGGACATTGGCCGGGTTAGAGGCTGCGGCATCCACTTCGTGGTCACACTCGCATTCATTTCGTGAACGGGCGCAAATGTTCGAGGACTGCCATTTCAGAGTGCAGGACGTCTGAGTGTAGGCACGCGTTGTCCATGATTACGGGTTCTGGCCTGGTTCGGACATTTTCCCAATGAGAACCCGATACGCCTGGTTGTAGCGGTGTACGGCCTGGGCCCATGTGCGGTCGACTCCGACACGCTCCTGACCTGCTCGACCGTAGGAGGTCCGCTTTCGCCGACTGTAAGCGAGATTGGCGACCACATCAGCTAGACGTGCCGAATCGCCCGCCGGAATTAACTCTCCTGTCACCCCTGGTTCCACAATCTCCCTAAGAGCAGGAAGATCACTGGCAACGACCGGAAGTCCGCCGGCCATGGCCTCCACGGGTTTCAACGGCGTCACCAGACGGCACACCCGTTCATCACGACGGGGCACTACGAACACGTCCAGTGCCGCGTGATGGTGACGTACCCGGTCGGCGGGGACGCGTCCGGTGAAGTGCACCGCTCCGTCCAGCCCGGACCGTTCGGCCCGTGCCCGCAAGGCGGGCAGTTCCGGCCCGTCGCCGACGATCAGGGCGTGGACCGGTTCCCCGCGTTCACGCAGCAGCGAGACCGCGTCCAACAGCACGTCCAGTCCCTCGTAGCCGAAGCAACTGGTGGTGGTGCCCACCACGAACTCCTCCTGTCCGATGCCCAGGTCCTTGCGGACCTCCTCGCCCGAGGGCAGTGGTTCCAGGAACGAGACGTCCACGGCGTTGGGCACGACCAACAGGCGTTCACGGGGCACCCCGCGGGCCTCGATGTCGGCGCGCATCGCCTCCCCGAGCGTCACGACCAGGTCGGCGGCGAGCATGCACTCGGTCTCCGCGGCGCGTTCCGCCCGGTAGAAGGCGTCGTCCACGCTTCGGGAGGGGTCCCGTGACAGCCAGGACTCCTCCAGGAAGCCCCGCACCTCGTAGACCACGGGCAGGTCGTATCTACGCCCGAGTTCCAGGGCCAGTCGGGCGTTGTGGTGGTTGCTCGCCGCGTGCAGCACGTCCGGCCGCAGCGTCTCCACCAATTCGGACCCCATTCGCAACCCGACCTGGAATTCCTGGTCGTGGTCGGCGGGGGCCTTCCACGGCAGGAGCCGGTGGTAGAAGATGCCGTCGACCTCCACGAGCGTGCGCGGGTCCGGCACCCCCTTGGTGAGCGGGTACCCGGCACGGGAGACCACGTGCACGTCCATGCCCGCCTCACGCTGGGCGACCGCGATGCGGTGCGTGCGCTGGGTGTAGCCGGCGTTGGTGTGCGGAAGCGCGTTGGTGACCAGGTGTAGAACTCGCGGTACCGAGTCCGTCGCCGTCGGTCGCCGAGCGTTCACCGTGTCGTCAGGCCGCGTTGGCGCACCGCGGGTTAACGTGAAGCCGTGACGGTCAGGGGAAACGGACAACGACTCGGGAACAGCGCGTCCCGTGGCCAGGGCCGTCCGGTACTCGGCGGCGCTGCGATGCCGACCCGGCGGGATCTGTTCGACCAGTTCACGAGCGGTATCCGCGTCCCCGGCGGCCAGGGCCGCCGACACCAGGCGGCCCACCCCGGCAGGGGATGTGCGCCGGGACGCGGTCAGCAACACCTCACGTGCCTCCTCGCGCCGACCCTGGTCCCACAGGGCGTAGGCGCGCGGAAGGGCACCGGAACGCCTGGCCAAGGCACGCGCCGATCCGCGCAGCGGACCGGGCATCAGTCTGGCGGCCAACAACGGCAGCCGGGCGGGTTCGTCCCGCAG
Source organism: Nocardiopsis sp. NPDC055879 (assembly GCF_053615935.1). NCBI lineage: Bacteria > Bacillati > Actinomycetota > Actinomycetes > Streptosporangiales > Nocardiopsidaceae > Nocardiopsis > Nocardiopsis sp. NPDC055879. Next base: position 269,966 of record NZ_JBSHCT010000007.1, on the reverse strand, counting down.
GTGACGCCAGGCCAAGGTGGCGGTGAAGGTCACCGCACGCGGCCACAAGGTACGTGGACGCGGCGGTCGGGGTTCGGGAGTCCGGATGTCTTGCACGGTCAGTCACACAACCACGTGGACGTGACCAAGTGGTGACACCACGGCGTCGCGTTCGGGACGGGCCGGACAAGGAAGCCCGTCGATCCGATCGAACACCCCGCACCCCCCGGATGTCGGGGGCCGAACCTCCCATCCCATCAACGCGAGAACCGAAGGAAACACCAGTGGCAACGAGCGCCCCCCCAGGTAGTCCGGACACCGCGATCGCACACGTGGTCGGCGCCCGCCCCAACTTCGTCAAGGCCGCGCCCGTGGTCTCCGCCCTACGTGACCGGGGCGCCCACCAGCGGGTCGTGCACACCGGACAGCACTACGACGACCGCATGTCCGCGGTCTTCTTCCGTGACCTCGGACTGCCCACCCCCGACGTCGACCTCGGCGTCGGCTCGGGGTCCCACGCCGCCCAGACCGCCGCCCTCATGGTCGGCCTGGAACGTGAGTTCACCGAGAACACCCCCGGCATGGTGGTGGTCTACGGCGACGTCAACTCCACCGTCGCCGCCGCGTTGGTCGCGGCCAAGCTCGGTGTCCCGGTCGCGCACGTCGAAGCGGGCCTGCGCTCCTTCGACAACACGATGCCCGAGGAGATCAACCGCCGGGTCACCGACCAGATCAGCGACCTGTGCTTCGCGACCAGCCCCGAGGCCATCGGCCACCTCGCCGCCGAGGGCGTGTCCCCGGACCGGGTCCACCTCGTCGGCAACCCGATGATCGACACCCTCTTGGGCAACCTCGACCGGTTCGACGCCCAGGCCCTGCGCACCCGCCTCGACCTTCCCGAGCGCTACGTGGCGGCCACCCTGCACCGGCCCGCCAACGTCGACGACCCCGACAACGTCGCCCGTCTCACCGCGCGACTGCATGAGGTCGCCGAGCTCGCCGACGTCGTCATGCCCGTGCACCCGCGCGGCAAGGCGGCCTTCGACCGGGCGGGTCTGGGCGACCACCCGCGCGTGCGTCTGCTCGAACCGCTCGGCTACCTCGACTTCGTCGCGCTCACCCGCGGCGCCGCCGCCGTCGTCACCGACTCCGGCGGGGTCCAGGAGGAGACCACGATCCTCGGTGTTCCCTGCCTGACCCTGCGCCCCAACACCGAACGTCCGGTCACCATCACGCACGGGACCAACCAGCTCGTCACCGAGTCCGACCTGGTCACCAGCCTCGACAAGGTCCTCGACGGACGAGTCGACGAACGTCTCGGTGACACTCCGCCGTTGTGGGATGGTCGTTCCGGTGAACGCATCGCCTCCGTCCTCACCAGGTGGTCGAGGTGACGACACCGATGAGCCCGCCATGCGGAGGCGCCGCCCGGCGCCCCACTCGCACCCGTCCCGGCACACGTCGGACCGCACACCCGCCGACCCCGGACGCCACAGGCACGGGGGACCGTGGAACCGCCAGACCCGAGTACAAGGTGGCAGACCGTGAAACGGCGTGAACAGAGCCAGACCGAACAACTTCGGCAAGCCCTGGCCGAGCGTGAGGCCCAGCTCCAGGAGGCGCAGGTCCGCCTCGCAGCCCTGGAGGGATCGACCTCGCTGCAAGTGGGTCGTGCGCTCACCGCCGCGGCCAAGCGTCCGGGACGTTCCCTGGTACGGCTGCCCCGGGACCTCTACCGGCTCTGGCGGCACAGCGGTAACACCAACCACGTCCAACGCCGTCGGACCGAACCCGTCCGCTCCTTCGACGCCGACCGCCAAGAGGCCCGGCTCCTCACCGGCCTGAGCGGTGGCACCGCCGACCAACTGGTCGCCGCCACCGTCGTGGGCCCCGCCGTGCAGACCGCGATCGACCCCTACCTGCGTTCGGTCGCCCTGCGCCCGCACGACGCCCAGATCGTCATGGACGCCGTGGACGTGGACCTGCTCCTGGTGTCGGCCTCGGCCGCCGCCCCCGGGTCGCCCTGGGCGCACGTGGGCGACCCCGCCGTGGTGGACCGCACCCGTGCCCTGCACTGGGTCATGGAGTCCGCGGCCTCCCGAGGGATCCCCACGGTCCTGCTCGACGACGCGCCCGCGCCGCCGGCCCTGCGCCGACTCGGGTTCGACCGCGTCCACAAGGGCGACGCCGGGGTACCCCTGCACGTGTTCAATCCGGTCGCCGCCGAACTCGCCCTCGGCCCGGAGGCCGTCTACGTCCGAACCGGGGTCGACACCCCGGTCCCCGACGTACTGCTCGAACTCGGGGTGGGAGTGGTCGACGTCGACTCGCCCGACCTGGCGGACGCCCTCCGCGCGGCCACCGTCGCCGTCATCCCGGAGAACACCCCGGGCGAGGCCGGCCTGCGCCGCCGGGCCTGGGCCTGCGGCACCCGGGTGGTCGCACACCCGGCCGTGCCCGTACCGGGCGGCGAGGATCTCACCGTCAGCGTGCCACGACTGCGCGCGTTGGCCCCCACCCAGCGCGAAATCCGCACCATGCTCCGCCAGGTGTTCCTCGACGACGCCACCCCGGTCCGTCTGTCCACCCTCCTGGAGGGCCTGGAACCGACGACCACCGTTCCGGGCGTCGAGCTTCCGCTCAGCGGGCGCGGCGTGGCCGTCCTCGCCGACCCGGACGGCGAGGAGCAGGCCGATCGGCTCGCCGAGGACCTGCTCTCCTCCCGCCTGCGTCCGGCCGAGGTCGTCGTCCCCGACACCTCCGCCCGACTGCCCGGCCTGCGCCGCCTGCGCTCGGAGGGCGTCACCGTGCGCACGGTGCGCCTCGGCGCCCCCGACTCCCCGGCCGAGCTCACCCGGGACGACAACGACGCCGCCCCCGGCGGGCTCACGCCCCGACAGTGGGCGGACCTGGCCGAACGGGCCACCGTGCCCTGGGCCTTCATGTGGACCGGGCCGACCGGACGCAACCGTCTGGTCGACCTCGCCTGCGCCGCCGAATGCTCCGGCGCCGACGCGGTCGGGACCCCGCGCGAGACCGCGGAGGAGACCGACCCCACGGTCATCGGAACCGGTGAACGCGGGTTCTTCGACCGTGCCGCCGGGGCCGGACAATACGTGTACGTCACCGACATCGACCCCGAACTGGCCCGTACCGAGCTGCTGAGGCGGGCCTGGGGGCCTCGGGAGTGGAACCGGCGTGGCAGCCGACTCCTGGCCCTGGGACCCGACCACGGCACCGGGACCGACAGCGGTGGCGAGGACCCGACCCACGCCGACGCCTCCACCGGCGCCCTCGGGTGAAACCCGCGCAACGCCGGCCACATCAGCATCCGAAGGGAAGAACGTGAGCACAGCTCCTCCGCGCGCACTCTTGTACGGCGACGTGGACCTGAACATCATCGACGGTTCGGCGATCTGGGCGCAGTCGATGGCCCAGGCCCTGGCCGCCGCAGGCTGTGAGGTCACCGTGCTGTTGAAGGCGCCGGTGCGCACCGATCGGCTCACCGCGCCCCTGCAGGAGACCGACGGGATCAAGCTGGTCCGCCCCTACGAGGACCGCATGCTCTCCGACCTGGGTCCCCGGGGGCTCACCCCGGAGCAGGCCGTGGAGCTCATGGGGCGTATGCACGGGCGCAGGGCCTTCGACCTGGTGGTCGTACGCGGGCGTCGCCTGGCGGGGCTGGCCGCCCAGGAGGAGTCCCTGAGCGGACGACTGTGGACCTACCTCACCGACTTCCCGCACAGTGTCGACGAGCTCACCGCCACCGCCACCGCCGAGCTCACCGAGATCGCGCTGGCCTCCCGGTTCGTGCTCTGCCAGACCGAGGAACTGCGCGCGTTCCTGGAATCGACGGTGCCCGCCGCGTGCGGACGCTCGGTGCTCTTTCCCCCCGTCGTCGTCGTGCCACAGGACGTCGCCGCGGAGGGCCAGGTGCACGCCCGCGCCCGACTCGCCTACACCGGCAAGTTCGCCCCGCGCTGGAACACCCTGGAGATGACCGGCCTGCCCGAGGAGCTCAACCGGATGGGGGTGGACGCCGAACTGGTGATGATCGGCGACAAGATCCACGCCGAACCCGCCGACTGGGCCAAACGCATGCGCAAGGCCCTGGAGAGCACCCCGAACGTCGACTGGCGCGGCGGTATGGCCCGCGCCGACGCGCTGCGCCAGTCGGCCGAGTGCGACTTCGGCCTGTCCTGGCGCGACCCCGACATGGACGCCAGCCTGGAGCTGTCCACCAAGGTCCTGGAGCTGGGGGCGCTGGGCCTGCCGGTGGTCCTCAACCGCACGCCCATGCACGAGGCGTTGCTCGGTGTCGACTACCCCCTCTTCGCCGGTGAGGACTCCGGGTCGGTGGCCACGGTCATCGCCCGCGCCTACCACGACCGGGCCGTGTACGCCCTGGCCGCCGAGCGCTGCCGTGCGGCGGCGGCCGACCATGCCCTGGAACGGGCCTCCGAGCGTCTGCGCGGCTACCTGGCCGAGGCACTGCCGGCGGCCCCGGAGGGCACCGACCCCGAACGACCGCTCAAGGTGGTCATCGCCGGGCACGACCTCAAGTTCTTCACCCGCCTCGCCGAGTACCTGGACTCCCTCCCGGGTCTGGACGTGCGCATCGACGAGTGGGAGGGGCTGAGCACCCACGACCAGTACCGGTCCCGGGAGCTCGCGTCCTGGGCGGACGTGGTCATCTGCGAGTGGTGCGGACCCAACGCCCTGTTCTACGCCAAGTGGAAGCGCCCCGACCAGCGTCTCATCGTCCGCCTGCACCGCTTCGAGCTGTACGCGGAGTGGCCGCGCCGCCTGGACGTGTCCAAGGTCGACGCGGTGGTGTGCGTCAGCCCCCACTACGCCGACCTGACCCGGGAGATCACCGGCTGGCCCCACGACAAGGTGGTGGTCCTGCCCAACTGGGTGGATGATCGGCAGCTCGACCGACCCAAGCTGGCCGGCGCCGAGTACTCGCTGGGGATGATCGGCATCGCGCCCTCCCGTAAGCGCCTGGACCGTGGCCTGGACGTGCTGTCGGAGCTGCGCCGCATGGACCCCCGCTACACGTTGTCGGTCAAGACCAAGCAGCCGTGGGACTACTGGTGGATCTGGAACCGGCCGGAGGAACGCGCCTACTTCGAGAAGGTGTATCGGCGGATCCAGCGTGACGAACGGCTCGCCGGTGGCGTGATCTTCGACGGGTTCGGCCCGGACGTGGCCACCTGGCTGCGCCGGATCGGGTTCGTGCTCTCCACCAGCGACGATGAGTCGTTCCACCTCGCGCCCGCCGAGTGCGCGGCCTCCGGGGGGATCCCCGCCCTGCTGCCGTGGCCGGGCTCGGACACCATCTACGATCCGCACTGGATCCACGACGACGCGGTCACGATGGCCGAGGCCATCCACGCCACCGTCTCCCGAGGCGGGTTCACCGAGGAGAGCGAACGGGCCCGGTCCGAGATCACCTCGGTGTACGGCCTGGAGCGCGTGCGTTCCCTGTGGAGCGATCTGGTCGTCAGCGGCCGGGTCCCCGAACCCACACCCTCCGACGTCGCCGTGGCGGGTCGGTGAACCACCGAACCACCTAGACGGGGCCGGTCATCTTCGACAGGCCCCCGGCGCCGGAGGGCAGGAACAGCGCGAAGGTGGTCGGCTTGGTCTGCACCAGTTCGATGCGGGCGCCCTCGGACTCGGCTATGTGCCGGGCCAGGGCCAGCCCCAGCCCGGTGCCGCCGCCTCCGCTGATCTCGCGTTCGAAGATGCGTCCGGACAGGTGCTCGGGGACGCCCTCGCCCTCGTCGCTGACCTCCACCCGGACGGACTGCCCGGTGTCGAGGCGGCGGATGGTCACCGTTCCCGCGCCGTGTTTGTAGGCGTTCTCCACCAGGGTCGCGAGGATCTGTGCGAAGTCGGTGGGGACGGTCATGCCCGTCAGTCCGGAGACACCGGTCACCAGGAGCTTGCGATTCTCCTGTTGGAACACCGGTGACCACTCGGCTTGGAGGCGATTGAGGACCGGGTCGAGCGCGACCGCCTCGACCTCCGAGTTCTGGCTCTTTCGAGCCCGGCCGAGCAGGCTCTCGACGGTCTCGGTGAGCCGTTCGGCCTGGGCCAGGGCCGCCTCGCCCTCCTCCCGGACCACGCCCGGGTCGTTCGCCTCGGCGATGATCTCCTCCAACCGCATGGTGAGCGCCGTCAACGGCGTGCGCAGCTGGTGGGAGGCGTCGGTCGCGAAGTGGCGTTCGGTGGCGATCAGACCCGCGATGCGTTCGGCGCTGCGGTCCAACACCTCGGCGACACGGTCCGCCTCGGGGATGCCATAGCGGTGCCCCCACGGGGTGGTGACCCCCGAGCCGAGTCGTTCGGCGGTGGCCGCCAGGTCGACCAGCGGCAGCGTGAGTCTGCGCGCCTGGAACATGGAGAGCCCGACCGCGACCCCGATGGCCAGCAGGGATAGTGAGGCGATCCCGAGCCAGGCCCGGATCACGCTCTCCTGTAGGGCCTCCGAACCGGACCACACCTCGACGGTGGTGCCGAGTTCGGTGGTCGCCGCCGCTCGGATCAGCCCCGGCGAGTCGACGGACGTCGGGTCGAGTTCCGGGTTGCCCGCGGTCAGGACGGTCTCACCGCTGTCGTCGGTGATCCGGATGAAGCGGCCCGGATGCTCCTGGTCGAACTCGGCGAGATCGATCTCGCCGTCGCGTTCGATCATGGCGTCGCTCTCGAAACCGATCAGCTCCGCCTCGCCTTCGAGCTGTCGGGCGCTCTCGTCGTGCACCAGTTTGAAGGTGAGAGCGCCCAGGGGCAGTCCGAGCAGCATGACCGCGATGACGGTCACCACCAGGGTGGAGAAGACCATCCGTCTGCGCATGTCACCTCACGTCCGTCCGACCCTGGAGAGGGCGACCGAGGAGCGTGTCGAAGCCAAGACCCCGTTAGTCTCGTTCGAATCGGAAGCCGACGCCCCTGACGGTCGTGATGTAGGACGGTTGGTTGGCGTCGTCGCCGAGTTTGCGGCGCAGCCACGATATGTGCATGTCGAGGGTCTTGGTCGACCCCCACCAGTTCGTGTCCCACACCTCACGCATTATCTGTTCCCTGGTCACCACCTTGCCGGCATCACGGACCAGGACGCGAAGCAGGTCGAATTCCTTGGTGGTGAGTTGGAGCTCGCGGTCGCCGAGCCAGGCGCGGCGGGAGTCGTTGTCGATGCGGACTCCGTGTACGACGGGCACCTCGGCGCCACCACGGCGCAGTAGGGCACGCACGCGTGCGAGGAGTTCGGCGAGTCGGAAGGGTTTGGTGACGTAGTCGTCGGCCCCGGCGTCGAGACCGACGACGGTGTCGACCTCGTCGGCTCGGGCGGTCAGGATCAGGATGGGCGTTCCGTGGCCTTCGGCGCGGAGCCGACGTGCCACCTCTAGGCCGTCCATTTCGGGCAGACCGAGATCCAGGACCATGAGGTCGATGTCTCCGGCACGGGCGCGGTCGAGTGTCTCGACGCCGTTGACGGTCACGTCCACCGTATAGCCCTCGCGACGAAGTGCGCGGGCGAGAGGCTCGGAGATCGAGACATCGTCTTCGGCCAGCAAAACGCAGGTCATGGTGCCGATGGTAGGACCCGGGTGGCGCATTTCCCTATTATGCGCGCCGGATGCCCCAAGGTTGGTTGAAAATACGCTAATCACATAACGGTCAAATGGGGGCAAGTGGCCACCACTGGCCTTTTCTTTGCACGTTCTTGATGGAACTGGGAAGGTTGTCCCGGAGGGTACGAAGTGTCACCTTCTTGTTTTCGCGAACGCAGAGGAGTCCGGTAGTGAACCCCCACCCCGATTCCCCCCAAGGAGGGGAGGATTTTCCCTACCCGGGGCAATTCCGCCCCCAAGGGTCGTGGCAGGGGGCGCCGTCTCCGCAGGGGCGCTACGGAGGCGGGCTGCTCGCGGTGCTCACCGTCATCGCGATCCTGGCCGGGGCCTCGACCCTGGGCGGCACGCTCGCGATCGCGGGCGCGTTCACCGACCGGGTCGCCGCCGCCGGTGCGCCCGACCCCACCCCGACCGCGGTGGAGAGCGACCCGGAGCCCTCGGTCGCACCCACCCACGAACCGAGCCCCACCCCCGAACCCACCGAGGCGTCGACGGAAGAGCCTTCCGAGGGCGCGGACGCCGCGCTCTGGGACATGACGGCCGAGGAGGTGGTGACGGAACTACGGGAACGGCACGACGACCTCACCGACGGGCTGGACGTCAGTGACGAGCTATGCGTCTCCGAGGAGGAGGACGACCTCTTCGTCTGCACCATGGCGGTGGAGACCAACCTCGTCCGGGTCATCTCCTACGAGAACTCCCTCGTCGCCACGACCGTCGTCCTGGGCCTGCGGAACCAGGAGGAGGTAGAGGACGCGGAGGGCGCCGACATGGCGGTGGACTTCCGAAGCGCCTGCCACATCGTGCTCATCTGGTTCGAGCGCGGTGGCATGGAGGAATCCGATCGTGGTGCGATGACCGATGACGTCGAGGGCATCGTCGGCTGCTGACGACGCCGCATTCGTGTCCATGTGTCACGCACTCGTCACTTTCGGTGATAATGAGCCGGAGGTGGTGGTCTCGGGTCCCCGCGGATCGGGCCCCATCGGGTATATCCGCGCGGCCCCGGCGGTTCCGGGGCCGGGACACGAGGAGCGATCGATGGCACGGCGAACCACCTGGTGGCCGGGGCGGTCCGGAGCGGTGGCGTTGGGGCTGACCACGGCGCTCACCCTGGCGGCGGCCCCCGTCTCCGCGGCCCCCGGGCCCTCGGAGCTCGTGAACGACCACTCGCACCGCCACCACTACTCCACCTGGCGGGACGCGCACAGCTATCGGTCACCGGAGAACCGCTACCCGTCGGGCGGGCTGCTGTGGACCGGCCGACACGCCTTCTTCTGCCAGACCGAGGGACAGGCCCACTCCGACGGCGAGGGCGGCTACTCGACCTGGTGGGCGCTGACCGACGACCAGACCGGCAACCGGGACGTCTACGTCAGCGCCACCGCGTTCCGGGTCGCCGAGCCGTGGCGGCCCATCGAGGGCCTGCCCCGCTGCTGATGACGAGGTGCGGCCCCGCCCGGAACGCGTTCCGAGGGGCGCGGGCGCCCGGCGCGGGGGGGCCCATGGGGGGCCCGCCCCGGCTGGTTTGCCGGGGGGCGGCCCCCCCCCCCACGGCGTTCCGAGCGGGGCCGCACCTCGTCATGGCGGGGAGGGTCAGGCGTCGATCTCCCCGGCGTCGGGGGTCGTGGCGCGCTTACGGCTGAGGTAGAGCGCACCGCCGCCGGCGCCCACCGCCACCAACGCGGCGATGATCAGACCGGTCAGGGCGCCGCCGGTGAGCGGCAGGGATCCCTTGTCGTCCTTACGGTCGCCGTCGGCACCGCCACCGCCACCGCCGCCGTCAGGACCCTCGCTCGGGTCGTCGGACGGGCTGGGGGAGGGGGACGGTCCGGCGTCGTCACCGTCCTCGTCATCGCCGTCGTCACCACCGCCGTTTCCGGGCGGGGTGGTGGCCTCGTCGCCGACCACGATCCGGCCGGAGCCGCCCTCGGGGTAGTCCGCCTCGGTGATCTCACCGGCCAGGGTGTCGGACACGAACAGCTCCAGGGCGCCCTGGTAGGTGGAGCCCACCACGGTGAAGTCGGCGCCGCGGAACGGGTACATGTCGCCACCGCGGGCGGAGAAGTCGTTGGTGGCGATGGTGATGGGGTCGCCGTCGACGACCTCGCCGTCCTCGACGAGCACGGTTCCGTCGTGCAGGACCGCGTCGCGCACCCGTTCGCCCTCGCCCAGCACCTCACCGTCCTCGTTCACCTCCTGCGCGGGCTGCTCGGGGTCGTAGGCGAAGTTGACCCCGCCGACCTGCATGAATCCGCCGTTGGAAGCCGGGGCCGCGGACACCCCGTGCTCCAGCAACTCCTTGACCTGGGCGCGAGGCACGTCCGGCACCACCGCGACCTGGTTGGCGAACGGGGCGATGGAGTAGGTGTCCAACGCGCTGATCGTCCCGGCCGGGATCAGCGACGCGTTGCGAATTCCGCCGCCGTTCTGGATACCGATCTGCGGTTCGGGGACCCCGTACTCCTCGGCGTTACGGGCTCCGGTGTCCATGAGGGAGTCCGCCAGCAGGTTGCCGAGGTTGGTCTCCCGGGTGCGAACACCCGGGTCCTGGCGGCCTTCGAGAGCGACCTCGCTCTGGGCGACGTCGGTCTCGGCGAGCTCGTCGACGTACTCGGAGACGGGCTTGGTGACCTGGGCGTCGACCTCGGCGTCCGGCTCCACGGAACCGTCGACCACGACCGGACCGGAACGGTCGCCGAGGGAGACGATGTCGCCGTCGGCGTCGAAGTTGATGACCAAGCGGCCCACGTACTTGTGGTTGGAACCCGCGGTGACGATCGGGACCTCGGCGCCCTCGGGGTTCCGCGCGACCAGCGGGTAGGAGAGGGGCTCACCGGTACCGGGGTGGACGGTGACCTCGTCGTCCGGGACCAGCGCGTCGCCCTCGTTGGCCATCACCTCGTGACCGCCACCGGCGACGATGGCGTCGACGCCGGTCAGCTCCTGCGCGACCCGCTCCTCGAAGGTGATGTTCTGCAGGTGGGAGATCATGATGATCTTGTCGACGCCCTCGCCGGAGAGCCGGTCGACCTCGCTCTGGACCGGGTCGACGACCTCGTCGACCACCACGTCGCGCGAACTGGTGATGGTGGCCAGGTCCGGGTAGAGCGCCCCGACGATGCCCACCCGCTCGCCCTCGACGTCGACCACGGTGCTCGGCGTGATCCGGCCGGCGGCCTCGTGCGCGGCGAGCGCGGGCTCGGCGGACACGTCCACGTTCGCGGCCACCACGGGGGTCGACTCGGGCAGCCCATCGATGAAGTCCGCGTACAGGTCCGGGCCGAAGTCGAACTCGTGGTTGCCCATGGAGACCGCGTCGTACTCGGCGTGGGAGGCGGCGATCGCGTCGTAGAAGGGAGCACCGTCTTCCTGGGAGGCCGCGAACTCCGGGCCGGGAAGGTACATGTCACCGGAGTTGACGGTGACCACGCCGCGGTTGTCGGCCTCGCCGTCCTCGGCCTCCTCGCCGGCGCCCTCGCTCGTCCGTAGTTCTCGCAGGAGCGTGGTGAAGCGCGCGGCCCCGCCGTAATCGGGGTCGGCGGGGGCGTTCAGCAGAGCCGACTCGGGGTCGTTGCCGTGCAGGAGGGTGAGGGTGAAGGCCGCGTCATCGGTGGTGTCCATGGGCGCGGAGGCACTGGCGGCGGGCGCGAAGGGTGCCACCAGCGCGCCGGTCAGGAGCAGTGCGCCGGATGCGCGCACGAGTCTGGACATGGCTTGTGTGACTCCTTAGGGGGAATCGGCGGGGGCGGAGTTCGTTCACCATAAAGGGGACGAGGGTGTGCGGGCATGGACGCCGGGGTTACGATTTGCAGAACCTCCTGAGTTTCCGGAGGTTCTCGACATCGAGGGATCGCCCTGGGTCACCATGGGCGGCCTTCGGCCGCCCTGGGTGACGCGTTCCGATTTCGTTGGTCGGCTACCGCGACCTTGCTCGTGGCCCTCGGGGTGAGGCCCCTCTACCATGGAGGGGAAAGTCGATCCCGATCACTTCCCTCGGAGGGCGTCCGTGTTTTCCTCTGGCCAGGACCCGTACGACCCGAGGCAGGGCGGGGTCCCGCCGCAGCACGGGATGCCGGACTTCAACGCCCACTTCGCGGCGCTGAGTCCCGACGCCCCCATGCCGAGGAAGGTGACCACCACCCGAACTTTGATGTTCATCGGTGGTGTGTCCGGCCTGCTGCTGGCCCTGCTCTTCCTCATGGGTCTGGGAGCGCCGGAGGAGGCGATGAACGAGGCCCTCGACCAGCAGTCCGCGTACTTCGCGGCCGAGGGCGTCGAGATGAACATCGACGCGGCCATGATGCGTTCGATGATGGTCGTGATGGCGCTGATCACCGGACTCTACGGCGCGCTCTCGGTGCTGTTGGGCGCGCGTATGCGCCGCCGCACCGTCGGGGTCTACTGGGGCACCGTGCTCTTCCAGGGGCTGGCCGGGCTCACCCTGGGCTGGGGCCTGTTCCACGGGGAGTTCCTCATGCTGGTTCCGCTGGGCTTCACCGTCTGGATGCTGAGCAACATGCTCTCCAAGGAGGGGCGCGCCTACTTCGGTCTGCTCTGAGGTCGGCCACCGCACGGAGGCTCGTGCGGCCTGGTGGTAGGAATACGTTGACTACCAGGCCGTGAGGATCCCCCACCTTGAAGCTCGTGCTATCCGATCACTCCACCATCGAAGTGACCCCCGCGATGGTCCGTTCGCTACGTGAGGCCACGCTCGTCCCGGGCACCGCGGACTCCTGGCTCCCCGGACCGGCCGCCCCCAGCACCGAGGCCGACCTCATCCGATGGGGTCTCCTCGTCAACGACTCCCGGGGCACGCCCGTCCTCACCGCGCGCGCCATGGACGTTCGGGAGCGGGTGGTGGACGGGTCGCCCGGAACGGAGGGTTCCGGTGGGGGCCGGGCCTCGATCGACCCCGAACTGGGCGTGGAGGGTGTGCGCCGTCTGGCATCGGCCCTGAACGGTGTGCCTCCCGATGGTGACGCGGGCTCCGATCCCTCGAACCAGAGCCCCTACCGCCCGCTGCTGCTGGTGCTGTACGCGCTGGGCTGGTGCGTGCTCCTGCGGATCGCGCTGCCCGGCATGTCCACCCTGCTCTCCGTCCTGGTCTGTGTCTTCGCGGTCCTCTCCGTGGGCGGCTCCGCCCTGTACACGCAACGACGGAACCAGGAGACGTCGGCGGAGGATCCGCGACGGATCGTCGCCGCGGCCCAAGGCGGTTACGTGGTCCCCGGGATGCTCGACGAACCGGCGGTCGCGCTCTTGGCGCGTGCCCAACGGGCGGTGGACACCGTGCTCGGTTCCCGCCTGAGCGACGAGGTGTTGCGCGACCCGATCCGGGACCGGGTGGTGCTCGGTGAGACCGAGTGGGCCCTGGCCACCGCCCTGCGCCGCCAGTCCGAGCTGCGAGGACGCATGGACGTGGCCCCCACAGCCGGTGGACGAGGACAGGAGGCCGCCGAACGCGCCGCGGACGCGCTCACCCGGGACGTCGCCCGGGTCGAGGAGCGGATCCGGCTGCTGGAACGCTACGCCGACCTGATCCGCGCGGCCGAGGCCGAGGAACGCGACCTTCGCGCGGCCAGGGAACTGGACGGCATCGCGGTGGAGGCGGTCGGCGCGCAGGCGGGCGATCCCGAACTCGAAGCCCTGGTGCGTGCCCAGGAGATGGCCATGCGCGTGGCCGAGCTCCCCGACCTCGACCGCGACTGAATCCGGGGGCCCACGGACTTCGGAGTGGCATCGGCCATCCACAGATCCCGGAACGGCGCTCCCGGCTGTCATCGGCTTCTGGCAGGCTCTAAGAGGATGCGACGGCGAGAGGGAAGGCGCGTATGACACCGGAACAATTCATCGACGCGGCCCTGTGGTTCCCGGAGACCGACGAGAGTGAACCCTTCGGCCCCGGCCCCCTCGTCTACAAGATCTCCGGGCAGAAGATGTTCGCTCTGCTCAACCCATCGGAGCCGGCGGTGGTCAACCTCAAGTGCGATCCGGAACTCGCCCTGGAGTTGCGTGCCGAGTTCTCGGCGGTCACCCCCGGTTGGCACATGAGCAAGCGACACTGGAACTCGGTGCGGCTGGACGGCGGTGTTCCCGACGACGAGTTCCTGGAGATGCTCGAACACTCCTACCGGCTGGTCGCCCGCGGTCTGCGCCGGCCCGACCGTGATCGGGTGCTCGCCGTCCTGGGCGATGAGTCGCCGACCATCGACACCCGCAACTGAGGAAGGAGGAGCGCCCGGTGTCCGAACCATCCCGGTCCACCTCCGGCGGACAGGCGGTGGTCCAGGGGGTCCTGGAACGCGTCACCTACGCCAACGAGGAGAACGGCTACACCGTCGCCAAGATCGACACCGGTCGGGGCGGTAACGATCTGCTCACCGTGGTCGGTTCCCTGCTCGGGGTCCAGCCGGGTGAGGCGCTGCGGCTGCGCGGCCGTTGGGGTTCCCATCCCCAGTACGGCCGCCAGTTCCACGTCGACGACTACACCACCGTGCTGCCCGCCACCGTTCAGGGCATCCGCCGCTACCTGGGTTCGGGGTTGATCAAGGGCATCGGCCCGAAGATGGCCGAACGCATCGTCGAGCACTTCGGTACCGACGCCCTCGACGTCATCGAGGAGGAACCGAAACGGCTCATCGAGGTGCCGGGCCTGGGCCCCAAGCGCACCAGGCTCATCGCCGACGCTTGGGAGGAACAGAAGGCCATCAAGGAGGTCATGGTCTTCCTGCAGGGCGTGAACGTCACCACCTCGCTCGCGGTGCGCATCTACAAGAAGTACGGGGACGCCTCCATCGAGGTGGTGCAGAAGGAGCCCTACCGATTGGCCTCCGACGTGTGGGGGATCGGCTTCAAGACCGCCGACACCATCGCCCAGGCCGTGGGCATCCCGCACGACAGCCCGGAACGGGTCATGGCCGGCATCCAGTTCACCCTGTCGGAATCGAGCAACGACGGGCACTGCTTCCTGCCGGAGGAACGACTCATCTCCGCCGCGGTGAAGATCCTCCAGGTGGAGACCGGACTGGTCATCGAGTGCGTGGCCCGGTTGGTGGCCGATGAGGGGGTGGCCCGCGAGACCGTGCCCGGCCCCGAGGGCGAACCCGTCCGCGCCGTCTACCTGCTGCCCTTCCACCGCGCCGAGATGGGTCTGGCCGCCGGGCTGCGCACGCTGTTGGCGGGCCCCGAGGAGCGCATGCCGGCCTTCACCGACGTGGACTGGCCGGTGGCGTTGGACTGGCTCGATCGGCGTACCGGCGCCTCCCTCGCGGAGGCCCAGCGCGAAGCGGTCAAGGAGGCGCTTTCGCGGAAGGTGTGCGTGCTCACCGGTGGCCCCGGCTGCGGCAAGTCCTTCACCGTCTCCTCCATCGTCACCATGGCGATGGCCAAGAACGCCAAGATCATCCTGGCCGCACCCACCGGGCGCGCGGCCAAGCGCCTCACCGAACTCACCGGACACGAGGCCGCCACCGTGCACCGTCTGTTGGAATTGCGCCCCGGTGGAGAGGCGGCGCACGACCGCGACAACCCCCTCGACTGCGACATGCTCGTGGTGGACGAGGCCTCGATGCTGGACCTCATCCTGGCGAACAAGCTGGTCAAAGCGGTCCCGCCCGGGGCACACCTGTTGTTCGTCGGCGACGTCGATCAGCTGCCCTCGGTCGGTGCCGGCCAGGTCCTGCGGGACCTGTTGGATGAGGGGTCGCCGATCCCCAACGTGCGCCTGACCCACGTGTTCCGCCAGGCACAGCAGTCCGGCGTGGTCACCAACGCGCACCGCGTCAACCAGGGCGAACCACCGCACTTCCAGGGGATGGACGACTTCTTCCTCTTCCCCTGTGAGGACGCCGACTCCGCCGCCGAGATGACCGTCGACGTGGTGGCGCGCCGCATCCCGCGCCGGTTCGGGCTCGACCCGCTCCGCGACGTGCAGGTCCTGGCCCCCATGAAGGGCGGACCGGCCGGCGCCACCAACCTCAACACCGCCCTGCAACAGGCGCTGACCCCCTCCGGGGACCGTGTGCCGGAACGTCGCTTCGGCGGCCGGATCTTCCGGGTCGGCGACAAGGTCACCCAGATCCGCAACAACTATGAGAAGGGGCGCAACGGCGTCTTCAACGGAACCCTCGGAGTGGTCGCCGGCCTGGACTCCGTCGCCCAGGAGATGACGGTGCGCACCGACGAGGACGAGGAGATCACCTACGACTTCGCCGAACTCGATGAGCTCGCGCACGCCTACGCCATCACCGTGCACCGCTCCCAGGGCAGCGAGTACCCGGCGGTGGTCGTCCCCGTCACCACCAGCGCGTGGATGATGTTGCAGCGCAACCTGCTCTACACCGGCATCACCCGCGCCAAGAGGCTGGTGGTGCTGGTGGGCTCCCGCCGGGCCCTGGCCCAAGCGGTCCGCAACGCCTCCTCCGGCCGTCGGCACACCGGGCTGGCCCATCGACTGCGTAGCGGTAACGGCACCGAATCGGTGTTCTGAACAACCCATTCCGTGTCGAAAGTCCGGTTCGGGACGTGAAAAGGACCAGAACATTCGCCGAAATCGCCCCACGGGGTGCTTCGGCTGCATAGGCTCTCGCACGGCCGACCCCGTCGAAGGGAACCCGTTCCCGTAGGTGGGCCGCCGGACCATCGCCCAGGCGGACGCTCTGTTCACTCCCCCCGGAGAGCGTCGCCGAACCGGGTGCCGGCCCTTGGGTGGGCCGGCACCCGGCCCGACGGCCGGTGGCGCCCGCGATGGACGGTCTCCGGTCGCATCACCGTCCCCTAGGCTGGGTCGATGTGCGAGACGAACTGATCGTGGTGGGCGCCGCCGTCATCCGTGACGGACGGGTCCTGGCGGCCCAGCGGGCCGCACCCGCCGCCACCCGTGGCCGTTGGGAGTTCCCCGGTGGCAAGACCGAACCGGGGGAGGACCCCGCCGAGGCGGTCGTTCGCGAGTGCCGGGAGGAACTCGACGTCACGATCCGGGCCGGCGACCGGATCGGCCCCGACGTCCCCCTCCAAGCGATCTCCGAACGCCTGGGCCGTCCCACGACACTGCGGCTGTTCAGGGCCGAACTCCTGGTGGGCGAACCCCGTCCCCTGGAGCACCTCGCACTGAAATGGGTCGATCCGTCGCGGCTACACGAACTCGACTGGTTGCCCGCCGACCGCCCCTTCCTGGATCCCCTCGGGAGGATCCTGGAAGCGGACTCACAACCCGCCTGACCTCCGTGCACGGCGCATGCGAATCGTCCCCGACAAGGCCCGGAACGTCGCCCGAAAGGGACTTTTCGACCCCCTTGAAGGGGCCTTCCCCGGTGACGAAGGTAACCGGTGCGACCTGTACGTTTCCCGCTCAGCCCACTATGACCGCATAAACTGGCGACGGGCCGTGGCACCCTGCGGTCTCTACCCAGTACAGGAAAAAGAGTCTCAAGCATGTCCAGTGCCACGCCCTTGGAGGGCTCCGCCCGCCGTACCGACCTGCGCAACGTGGCCATCGTGGCCCACGTCGACCACGGGAAGACGACCCTCGTCGACTCGATGCTCTGGCAAGCGGGAGTCTTCCGTGAGAACCAGGACGTCGACGCGCGGGTCATGGACTCCGACGACCTGGAGCGCGAGAAGGGCATCACCATTCTCGCGAAGAACACCGCGGTGCACTACACCACGCCCGAGGGCGAGGACGTGGTCATCAACATCATCGACACCCCCGGTCACGCCGACTTCGGCGGCGAGGTCGAGCGTGGTCTGTCGATGGTCGACGGTGTCGTCCTGCTCGTCGACGCCAGCGAGGGCCCCCTCCCGCAGACCCGCTTCGTGCTCCGCAAGGCCCTCCAGGCCAAGCTCCCCGTCATCCTCGTGATCAACAAGGTGGACCGGCCCGACAGCCGGATCGCCGAGGTCGTGGACGACACCTACGAGCTGTTCATGGACCTGGACGCCGACGAGTCGCAGATCGAGTTCCCGATCGTCTACACCTGCGCGCGTGATGGCAAGGCCTCCCTGGAGCGCCCGGCCAACGGCGGGATGCCCGACAACGACAGCATGGTGCCGCTGTTCAGCACCATCCTGGAGACCATCCCGGCCCCCGAGTACGTCCCGGGCGCACCGCTGCAGGCCCACGTCACCAACCTCGACGCCTCCCCGTTCCTGGGCCGTCTCGCCCTGGTCCGTGTCCAGCAGGGAGAACTCCGCAAGGGCCAGCAGGTCGCGTGGATCCGCACCGACGGCAGCGTCAAGCAGGTGAAGATCACCGAGCTGCTCATGACCGAGGGGCTGGAGCGCAAGCCCGCGGAGATGGCGGGCCCCGGTGACATCGCCGCCATCGCCGGTATCGACGAGATCATGATCGGTGAGACCCTCGCCGACCCGGAGAACCCGGTCGCGCTGCCGCTGATCCAGGTGGACGAGCCCGCCATCTCCATGACCATCGGCACCAACACCTCGCCGCTGGTCGGCAGGGTCAAGGGCGCCAAGGTCACCGCCCGCCTGGTCAAGGACCGTCTGGACAAGGAGCTCGTCGGCAACGTCTCCCTTCGGGTCCTGCCCACCGAGCGTCCCGACGCCTGGGAGGTGCAGGGTCGTGGTGAGCTCGCGCTGGCCATCCTGGTCGAGCAGATGCGTCGTGAGGGCTACGAGCTCACCGTCGGCAAGCCGCAGGTGGTCACCAAGAGCATCGACGGCAAGCTGCACGAGCCCGTCGAGCGTCTGACCGTGGACGCGCCCGAGGACTACATGGGCGCGATCACCCAGCTGCTCAGCGTCCGTAAGGGCCGTATGGAGAACATGGTCAACCACGGCACCGGCTGGGTGCGCATGGACTGGCTGGTGCCCTCCCGCGGCCTCATCGGCTTCCGCACCGAGTTCCTCACCGAGACCCGCGGCACCGGTATCGCCCACCACGTGTTCGACAAGTTCGAGCCGTGGTTCGGCGACCTGCGCACCCGCCCCAACGGTTCCCTGGTCGCCGACCGGGCCGGCGCGGCCGTCGCCTTCGCGATGTTCAACCTGCAGGAGCGCGGTGTCCTGTTCGTCGAGCCGACCACCGAGGTGTACGAGGGCATGATCGTCGGCGAGAACTCACGCGCCGACGACATGGACGTCAACATCACCAAGGAGAAGAAGCTCACCAACATGCG
This sequence comes from Nocardiopsis sp. NPDC055879, assembly GCF_053615935.1. NCBI lineage: Bacteria > Bacillati > Actinomycetota > Actinomycetes > Streptosporangiales > Nocardiopsidaceae > Nocardiopsis > Nocardiopsis sp. NPDC055879. Next base: position 251,209 of record NZ_JBSHCT010000007.1, on the reverse strand, counting down.
CTCGGCCACCGGTGACGAGCTGGTCAAGCTGGTGCCGCCGCGCAAGCTCTCCCTGGAGCAGGCGCTGGAGTTCTGCCGCGAGGACGAGTGCGTCGAGGTGACCCCCGAGCACGTGCGCATCCGCAAGGTGATCCTGGACCAGAAGGAGCGCGGTCGCATCACCGCCAACAAGAAGCGTCGCGACGGCTGAGGACCCCGGTCCCGGACATGGTTCCGTGACCTGGAGGCTTTATCGGGCGGGCGGGGCTCCTGTGCCCCGCCCGCCTCGCGTTTTCCACGAGTCCCACCCGGGTAGATGACCAGGACATGAAACCCGAGCCCTCGTGTCCACGATGCGGGCGCGGTGTGCAACCCCCGGGGTTGTGGACCAGCGCCTGGCAATGTGACGCCCACGGTCCGGTGGCGCCGCTCCAAGCGGTACGCCCCCCGGGCCCCGCCACGCTTGAGGCCGTCCTCCCGCAGGCCCAGGTTCCCGTGTGGATCCCATGGCCGTTGCCCGGAGGCTGGGTGGTCACCGGTTTCGCCGACGTCGGCGACGAACGCACCGGTGCGCTCGCCACCGCCGTGGCCATGTCCGGACCGAACCCGCTCGGCGGGATCGGCGAACTCGTCGTCGTCGCGGAGGATCCGGGTATCGGCCTGGGCGCCCGCCTGGCCGGGCTGGAGGGCGCCGACCCGGGCGTCGGCTTCGACAAGGGTCCGCCCGACGCCAAGGTGCGTTACGACGGCCACGAGATGGCGCTGTGGAACCTGGACGTGGGGCGCGATCGCGCGGCCTACGCCGGTGAGGCGCTCGCCCACTGGCTGTGGGTGGTGTTCGCCTCCGCCGACACCGGGATGCTCATGGGGGAGATCAGCGCCCTGCGCGACCTCCGGGACCTGTGGGACGGTGGCATCGCCTTCGAACCCCCGTTCGGGGCGCCGAGCCCGTTCCTGGAGCACATGCTCGCCCACCGGGACGCGTCGGCCTGACCGGGAAGGCACATCGACCCGGCCCGAGCGCGCGACCGGCGCGGTGACCGCGCGATTTACGTACAATCGCCCGGTGACACGTATCGACCTGCATTCACACAGCTCGGTGTCCGACGGCACCGATACCCCCGCCGAGGTCATCGCGTACGCGGTCGACGCCGGCCTGGACGTCCTCGCCCTGACCGACCACGACACGGTCGGTGGCCTTGAGGAGGCCGCACGGCATCTGCCCCCCGGGTTCACCCTGGTCCCCGGGATGGAACTGTCCTGCGCCTACCAGGGGTCCAGCGTCCACTTGGTCTGCTACCTCTTCGACCCGCGATCCCCGGGGCTGGCGGAGGAACTCCGCCGGGTACGCCACGACCGGGCCACCCGGGCCGAGGAGATGGTGGAGAAACTTCAGCGGAACGGCGTGGACGTGACCTGGGAGCGGGTGTTGGAGATCGCCGGCGCCGGGCACCCCGAACACGCCGACGCCAACACGATCGGCCGCCCGCACCTGGCCCGCGCGGTGGTGGAGGCGGGCGCGGCCAAGAACGTGCAGGACGCCTTCGATCGGTGGATCGGCTCCGGCGGTCCCGCCTACGTCTCCCGGTACGCGATCGATCCGGTCCGCGCGGTGCGACTGGTCCGTGAGGCGGGCGGGGTGTGTTCCCTGGCCCACCCGGCCCGGGCGGAGGGCGCCATGAACGGGTCGGTCCCGGTCGAGTTGGCCGAACGCATGGTGGCCGTCGGACTCGGTGCAGTCGAGGCCGATCACCCCGCGCACAACCGACCGCAGACCAAGGAGTGGCGGGGGATCGCCGCGGATCTGGGCATCGTGGTGACCGGGTCCAGCGACGACCACGGCGCTCTGACCGGACATCGGCTCGGCGCCAGGACCACGGCGCCGGAGGCGTTCGAGGAGCTCATCGCGCCGGCGACCGGGGCGCGGCTCCTGAAGGGCTGAGGAACCACCGGGCGGAACGGTCACCGCGCGCGTCGAGTTCGGTACGGTACGGACCACTGCGTGAGAGCGCGACAATGGTCACAGCGTTGAATCAGCACATATCTGGACGAAGGGTCTGACACCGTGTTCTGGAAGCGGAAGTCGAAGAAGCAGGAAGGCCAGGAGGCCACCGATTCCGCTGCGGAGGTCGCGGAGGACACCAAGGAGGAGACCGACGACGCGGTCGAGTCCGAGGGCAAGGGCGCGGAGAGCGAGACCGCGGCCGAGGAGTCCGCCTCCGAGAAGACGGAGGAGACCGAGGCGGCCGAGGAGGAGGGTGCGGAGGAGACCGAGTCCGACACCGAGTCCGACGTGGACGATGCGGAGAAGGACGACTCCGAGACGGATGAGTCCGATTCTGCCAAGGACTCCGACAAGGACTCCGACACGGCCGACGAGGCCGAGGAGAGCGACGTCTTCGCGGGCCCGGATGACGAGGAACAGCAGGTCGGGGTCACCGGCCCCGACGGTGAGGGCATCACCCGCGTGCGCACGGCCGGCGTCTTCGAGTTCGGCGACGAGAAGTTCGACGTCGTCAGCAACACCTGGATCGTCGAGGCCGACAAGGACGGCGTCATCGTCATCGACCCCGCCCACGACGCGGAGGCGATCCTGAAGGCCATCGGTGACCGCGAGGTCTACCTCGTGGCCTGCACCAACGGCTACAGCCCGCACATCGGCGCGGCCCTGGCCATCGCCGAGGAGACCGAGGCGGACATCGCCCTGCACCCCCGCGAGATGCGTGCCTGGCGCCGCGTCCACGGCGCGGAGCACCGCCCGGAGATCGAGGTGGAGGGCGGCGGCGCCCTGGACGTCGCGGACCTGCACATCGACGTCCTGCCCCTGCCCGGGACCTCACCCGGTTCCATCGGCTTCTACATCAGCGGGCTCGGCGTCGTGTTCGGTGGTGACACGCTTCGTGAGGGCGGTCCCGGCATGGTCGGCGACACCCACCTGGACTACACCACACAGCTCGCCACCATCGGTGAGAACCTGCTGACGCTGCCGCCGGAAACCCGGATCCTCCCGGACCGCGGTCCCGCCACCACCGTGGAGCGGGAGAACAAGAACTTCGACTCCTGGGTCTGATCCCGACCGTCGAAACGACACGTGCCGTCGCCCGCTCGGGCGACGGCACGTCGTGTTCGTGGGCCCGGTCCCCGACAGGAGGGGCACCCGGGCGGACGGGGGTCAGCGTCGGCCGACCGACTCGGTCTCGTTCCAGAAGGCGGTCAGCGCGCTCGCCGTGGTCTCTGGGGCCTCCACGTTGGGGGAGTGGCCCGCACCAGGGACCACGATGCGTCGGGCGTGGAGTCGTTCGGCCATGTCGTTCTGCTCGGAGGTGGGCCAGGCGTCGTCGTTCTCGCCGTAGACGACGAGTTTGGGCACGTCCACCTCGGCGAGCTCGGCCACGCGGTCGGGGGCGCTCAACAGGTCCTCGGCCATGCGTATGAGCCCCAGGGCGCTGCTGTACAGCAGGCGATCACGGAGGAAGTCGACCACTTCGGGCTTGGGGGAACGCGCACGTGCCTCGGCCTCGAACACCTCGTCCCACAGTTCGCGCAGGCGAGCGCTGGTGGGGTCCATCGACACCGCGGCGATGAGGTTGCGGGCTCGGACGGCGGCGGCGCCGCTCAGGGCGCCGGGACCGGAGCACAACAGGGTGAGGGAGGCCAAGGGGGAACCCTCGAACAAAGCCGTCTCACGGGACACCAGGCCGCCGAAGGAGTGCCCCACCAGATGTACGGGGCCGCCATCGCCGACCTGGTCCATGACCTCGGCGACCACCTCTCCCAGAGAGGAGAGACGGTAGTCGGGAAGCCTCACCCCGGGCGGAGGGGTGAGGGTCTCGGGGCCCGGCGACCGGTAGGTGCCGGGCAGATCGATCGCGACCACCTCCCGCCCGGCCTGCGCCAGGCTTTGGAGGAGGGCGATGAAATCCTCCTTGCTGCCGGTGAAACCGTGCACCAGGACAGCGGGGGCCAGTTCTGTGCCGCCGGAGGTGGGCAGAGCCCGGAGCGCGGACAGCGGACCATACGTCAGTCGTAGGTCCGTGCGCCGCACACCCGGCGGCAGATCAAGGAACTCAGGTGTACTCACGTCGGGTCACCCTAGACGATGCCGACGGCGTCACGGGCGGCCCCGACACACATCAGGTGTTCTCGGGGTCCCGAGCGGCGGCTCCACCGCGGGTACGGCGACGGCGACGGATCCGACGGGCACCGTCTCCCTCACCGGAACGCTCGGAGGCGCCGGAGGGGCGTTCGGCGGCCGCCGAGACGGTCGGCTTCTGCTCCGGAGCCGCACCGGCGACGGTCTCCCCGTTGCGGGTGCGCTTGCGGCCGCGGTTGCGTCCGCCACGGCGTCCGCCCTGCTCACCGCCACCGGTCTCGGTACGACCGGCGTCGCTACGACCACGGCCACGGCCACGAGCCTGGCGACCACCGCGGTCGCCACCGCGCGGCTGACCGGTGTCGCCGATGTCCTCGACCTCTTCGGCCTCCAGCCCGGCGTGTTCACCGCGCTTGTCGACGGCCAGCTTGCCCTTGGTCCCCTTGGGGATCCTCATGGCCTCGAAGAAGTGGGCGGAGGTGGAGTAGGTCTCCTCCGGCTCGTGGAAGTCCAGGTCGAGCGCGCCGTTGATGAGCTTCCAACGCGGCATCTCCTGCCAGTCCACGAACGTGACGGCGGTACCCGTGCGCCCGGCGCGGCCGGTGCGGCCGATGCGGTGCGTGTAGGTCTTCTCGTCGTCGGGCGTCTCGTAGTTGACCACGTGGGTCACGTCGTCGACGTCCAGACCACGGGCGGCCACGTCGGTGGCGACCAGGATGTTGATCTTGCCGTTGCGGAAGGCGCGCAGGGCGCGTTCGCGCTGACTCTGACCGAGGTCACCGTGGACGGCCGCGGCCGCGAAACCGCGCGACTTGAGGTCGCTCGCGACCCGGTCACAGGCCCTCTTGGTCTGGCAGAAGACCATGCTCTGCCCGTGGTCCTCGGCCTGCAGAAGACGCGCGAGCATCTCCGGCTTGTCCATCTGGTGGGTGCGGAACGCGTGCTGGGCGATCCGCTTGGTGATGGCGGAACCGTCGATCTCGTTGTCGTCCCCGGCACGCACGTGCGTGGGCTGCCGCAGGTAGTTGCGGGAGAGGGTGACGATCTCGCTCGGCATGGTGGCCGAGAAGAGCATGATCTGACGCTCGTCCGGGATCTTGGTGAGGATGCGCTCGATGTCGGGGAGGAAGCCCAGGTCGAGCATCTTGTCGGCCTCGTCCAGGACCACCGCGGCGACGGCGTCCAGCCGCAGGTGCTTCTGGTTCTCCAGGTCCAGCAGTCGACCGGGGGTGCCGACGACCACGTCGACGCCCTCCTTGAGGCCGTTGATCTGCGGCTCGTAGGAACGGCCACCGTAGACGGTGAGGATGCGGCCGCCACTGCGCTTGCTCGCGGTGGTCAGGTCCGCGGCGACCTGGATGGCCAGCTCGCGGGTGGGGACCACCACCAGGGCGCGTGGCCGCTTGCTGGTGCCCGGGTTCTCTTGGGCCCTCTGCAGAAGGGGAAGGCCGAAGGCGAGCGTCTTGCCGGTACCGGTACGCGCCTGCCCGATGATGTCGCTGCTGTTCAGCGCGATGGGCAGGGCCAGTTCCTGGATCGGAAAGGGTTCGACGATGCCCTCGGCTTCGAGGGCGTCGGCGAGCTCGGTGCTCACACCGAGATCGCGGAATGTCGTCGCGGGTGTAGTGGGTGTCGTTGTCTCGTCTGTACTGCTCAGGGCTCTGGCCTCCATCTAGGCGGGCCGCAGCGTCGTTCGTGGCCGCGGCGGGGTACGGTCGCGGACGGCTTTCTACCGCCGCGGAGGGCGCGGCTCATCGGGTTCCCGCATCTCTGGGGGAGCCGCGGTGGCGCTGCCGACTGGACCCGCGCGGCCCGGGACGTGCCCCGGCCGCGATATCCATCCGCTGGTTTGTCGTGTGCGGTGCGTCGCTGGGCGCTTGGCCATCGCTCCCTCACGCCGCACTGGTCGTGAGGACACGTCGTGTGTGTCCGGCGCCCGCGCTCGGGGCGCTCGCCTCCGCGGCGCCGGAGAGGTACCCGCGGGAAGGCCCGCGGTCGGGGGCGCGGCAGGCGGCGCGAAGATCACGCGCGCTGGTCATCACACAGAGTCTAGCTGTTGGCTCGCCCGGTGGACATAGCAGTTCACCGTGGCCGTGGACGGCCGAGACCGTACCCGCTCCTGGCGAGTGCAACCGTGTTCCGGCGGCGTTTAGTCCCCGGTCGGCACCCCGAGCGTGTGCCGATACCCTGACGACCATGACCAAAGGCCCTTCCGCCGACCCCGGCGTGATCGATCTCCTCGGACTTCTCGCCTACGCCGAGCTCGGCTCCTTCTTTCGTCTCGCGGCCGACGCGGGCCTGGCCCCGTCGCTGCGGACCAAGGGGGACCTCGCCGGTCTGGCCGCCGATGAACAGCGGCACTACCGGTTGCTGCGGGACCGTCTGGAGGAGCTCGGGGTCGACCCCGAGGAGGCCATGGCCCCGTTCGTGAAGCCGCTGGACGCCTGGCACGAGCGAACCGAACCGCAGAGCTGGTTGGAGAGCCTGGTCAAGGCGTACGTCGGCGACGGGATCGCCGGCGACTTCTATCTCAAGGTCGCCGAGCTCGCCGACCCCGCGACGCGGGAGCTGGTCGAGGACGTGCTCGCCGAGACCGGTCGGGCCGAGTTCATCGCCGAGCAGGTCCGCGCGGCGCTGGAGCTGGACCCCAAGTTGGCCGGTCGGTTGTCCCTGTGGGCCCGCAGGCTCGTGGGGGAGGCACTGAGCCAGGCGCAGACCGTGGCGGTGGAGCGGCCCGATCTCGCCGCCCTGGTGACCCGCGACGTCGAGGTCGCGGAGGACGGTTCCGGGCTGAGCGACCTCGCCGCGGTGAGTCGGATGTTCGCCACGCTCACCGAAGGGCACGCCAAGCGTTTGTCCGCGATGGGGCTGGGCCGGTAATCCCTCGCAGAACCGGCATCCGTCGACCGACCGCGTCGATGGATGCCGGTTTTGTCGTTCAATCGGGGGCTTGACCCTGCCTTGGTGGTACTTGGGCCCACTTGGTCAAGTGCGGGTAATTTCCAACACATTCATTACGATCCATTGGCGGGAAGCACATATAGTCGAGGAGGTTTCCCGTCTCCTGACCACCGCGAGTAGGTACTTCCATGCCCCGTGGGACCTCCGTGCGCCACCCGCTGGCCGGACTCACCCTTGACTTTCACCGCCTCGGCCCGCTCCAGGGCCCACTCGAACCCTGGATGTGCGCTGAGCTGGATCAGCATGCCGCACAGGTGTGCGAAGGCATTGTCTCCGGAGGTGCCGAACTCAACGCCGGCACACTCGGAACGTACCTGCACGGCTTCCTCGATGGTTGCCTCGAACGCGGCTGGGACTCCGACGACGCCGGCTATGACTGGGAGACTCTCCGAATTCTCGCGATCTGCCGCTTGGCCAAGGAGCGTGGTTTCGTCCGCTAGGTTGGTCCTATCGCAGGCGGTGTGATCTTCGACGCGGGCTTCTCGCGGCAGGCACCCTTGCCGGTTCCCCGGCGAAATGCCGAGACCGGGCGTAGGCTGAAATGTGACGGTGGCCCCAAGAGACCGTTCATGGACGGCGCGTCCAACAGGAACCAGAGCCCTGCGGAACGCAACGTGGGATCTGTGGTGTCAAGGGCCCGGTCGCGGGCCCGAACACCGTAACTGGCGGAGCGGCCTGAGCGGTCGCGAGAAAGGAATGCGAATGAGGAGCGGTCGACATGGGGCGGCGCGCCCACCCGTCGGCGTCCTGATCCAGCAGGATCGCGTCGACTTCGCGCTTTTCGTACTGATCTTCGTCGTCTCGCTCGTGTCGATGGTATTCACGGGGCCGGGGAGCATCGTCTTCTGGCTGGCTTTCCTCCCGATGATCGCCACCGTCGTTCTGGGTTTTCGACGCATCGAGCACCTCTCCCGGATGGAGCTGGACGACTCCGAATTCATGTGAGTCGAGCCGTCGAATGATCTGGACGGCGACGATCACCCCGGCGGGGAGCAGCACCGCGACACACGACGAGGGCGAGGCCACCCGGCCCCGCCCTCTTTCATGTCCTCCCGAGCCCTCCTCGGGCCCACGTCCGACGGATCGTGCGCGGCCTCGCGGTTACGGGGTGGACTCGCCGCTCTTGCCGCGCTGCCCGGACAGGCTCGTGGTCTCCTCCTTGGTCTCGGTCGCCGTGGTGGAACCGGGACGGCTCATCGCCGCGTCCCTGCCGGCCTTGTAGCTGCTCTCCTCGTTCAGCCTGCCGGTCTCGCGCTCGGCGACGTCCAGCCAGCGCGCCCAGCGCGCCTGCATCGGCTGGATGAGGCCACCACCGACACCGACGATGAGGATGCCGCCGACGGTCGCCAGCACCGCGATCAGTACCGGCATGGTGACGGCCACGGCCACGCCCATCTGGTTCAGCGCGGCGATCACACCGAGGGCCAGGATGGCCACGGCGGCGATGTTGGCGAGTACGCGGCCGTAGGACAGGCCGCTCAGGGCGTTACTGATGACATCCTTGACGGCCTTGGCGATCATGCCGGCCACCACGACGATGACCAGCGCGACGATGCCGTGCGGAATCCACGCGATCACATCGTTGAGGAGCGTGCTGACCGGGTTCGAACCGAAGACGTTGAACGCGAGCGTCAGCACGAACAGCAGTCCGACGTAGTAGATGATCTTTCCGCACAGCTCGCTTCCGGTCCAACGGCTGCGCTCGAAGTACTGACCCACACCGCCACGGTGCAAGGCCCGGTCCAGCCCGACGCTGTGGAGGCCCTTGGCGACCCCCCTGCCCACGAACCAGGCGATGATCCAGCCCAGAACGAGGATCACCAGGAATCCCAGCAGCAGCGGTACGAAACTCACTACGGCCGCCAAGGCGTCCATCAGACCCTGACCGATGTCCATACGTCTTCACCCCCGAATCGCTGGTACCGCTCGATCGACCGGTGGCCGGGGCCGAGCGGATACGGCGAAGAGAAGCGCGGTACTTCTCAGTTCCGCGATACCCGGCGACGGGAGATCGAATCTTTTGTCGAAGATTCCCCGTGGTGATTGCCCGGGCTTTGCAAGGAATTTGTAAAACCCTGAAGAAATCGGTTTCGTGAGACGAGACGACACCCGTTTGCGGTGCTGACCGCACACCATTCTGGCGGGATTTCGAGGTGAATCCGAAGAATGAGAGAGGGATGGAAGGGATGGTCCGCGAAGGTGCGGACGGAAAAAGCCCCCGGACACTCGAAGTGTCCGGGGGCCGACCTCGTGGTCGTGGGCCGCGGTCGGGCCGTCGCCGTCAGTCGTCCTCATCGGAACGGTTCAGGTCCCAGCCGCTGATCCCGCGCCAGGCCAACCTGGCCACCAGCTGCTCGGCGGCGTCCTTCGGTACCGAACCGTGGTTGTTCAGCCAGTACCTGGCGCTGGTCTCGGCCATGCCGACCAGGGCGATGCTCAACAGGTGCGCCTCCTCGTCGGAGATGCTCGTGTCCTGCCGGATCACCTCACCGATCAGCTCGGCGCAGCGCTGGAACGTGTGCTCGCTCTTCTCCCGTACCGCGGGGAGGTTGCGCAGGTCGGACTCGAAGACCAGTCGGAAGGCCTCGCCGTCCCCCGCGACGAAGTCGAAGTAGGCCTGGAAGCTGGCCGTGACCCGTTGCCGGTTGTCGTGGGTGCTCTCCAGCGCCTCACGCTGTTTCTCGACCAGTACCTCGGAGTGTTCCTCCAAAAGGGCCAGGTAGAGTTCCAGCTTCCCCGGGAAGTGCTGGTACAGGACGGGTTTGCTGACACCCGCGCGGTCCGCGATCTCGTCCATCGCCGCCGCGTGGTATCCACGGGCGACGAAGATCTCCTGCGCTGCGGACAGGAGTTGACGTCGGCGCCTGACCCGGGGCAAGCGGGTGCCCCGGGCGCGTGCGTCTGAAGGAGCTGTCACACCCACACCCTCCGAACTCGGCATGGCAGATGCGCGCCATTCACTCGGCATCTGCGTGGCTGATACCTACGGGCGCGGCCTCGGCCCCGTGTCGCGCCCCGCGGCTTTTCGCTCATCTTACTCCCGCGTAAGTTGAGTGTGGGCGGCGTGCGGCGAACTTTCACCGATGCCCGGCGACCCGGAAAACCGACATCGCAGGTGAGAAGGGCGTCGAGCGAGTCCCCAATACGTGAGACGAAGGGCCTGGAGTTCATGCGGTGGTGGCCACCGCGATCACCGAAAGAGACCTCAACGGCGCTCGTCCTCGTCCTCCCCGGCGTCGATCGACTGGTCGATCACATCCGCCTCGTTCGCCTCGATGAAGGCGTCCTGGGAGGTGTCCTCGAAAGGACGGCCCTCCTCGTCCGGACCCGCGGAGGTGCGCTGCTCGGCCGCGTCGGCCTCGGGAACGCCCACACTCGGGTCCTCGGCCTCGGCCTCGGCCTCGGGCGTCCGTCCGGTGTCTCGCTGCTCGGAAGATGCCACAGGGTCCTCCCCAACGTCGTCGACGGTACCGGCGACACTACCCGCCGCCACCGTGATCACGGGGGTACCGCGCGGAATGAACCGATGGGTCCGGTTGGTTGGGGGTGGTCAGGACGTCCCGTGGGGCGATGAGCGCCACTCGTCCCCGGGGTGGGAATGGAAAACCCCACCCGTTAGGTTGGGTATAAGTGAAAGCCGCTTCGCGCACCACCCCTCCCGCCGTGGACCCCTCGGTGCGGGTATGGGTGCGAGGCAACCCGAACAGACATGAGGAGTCACCGTGTCGCTGCCGCCGCTGGTCGAACCGGCTGCCGAGCTGACCGTGGACGAGGTGCGCCGTTACTCGCGTCACCTGATCATCCCGGACGTGGGGATGGACGGTCAGAAGCGCCTGAAGAACGCCAAGGTCCTCGTCGTCGGCGCGGGCGGCCTGGGCTCCCCCGCCCTGCTGTACCTCGCCGCCGCGGGGGTGGGAACGCTCGGCATCATCGACTTCGACGTCGTCGACGAGTCCAACCTCCAGCGCCAGGTCATCCATGGGCAGAGTGACATCGGCCGACCCAAGGCCGAGTCCGCCCGGGACAGCGTCAAGGAGGTGAACCCCGGGGTCGAGGTCATCCTGCACCAGGAGCGTCTGGAGTCGGACAACGCGCTGGACATCCTCGCCGGTTACGACCTGATCCTGGACGGCACCGACAACTTCGCCACCCGGTACCTGGTCAACGACGCCGCCGTCATCCTGAACAAGCCCTACGTGTGGGGTTCGATCTACCGCTTCGACGGTCAGGTCAGCGTCTTCTGGAACGAGTACGGGCCGCACTACCGCGACCTCTACCCCGAGCCGCCGCCGCCCGGAATGGTCCCCTCCTGCGCGGAGGGCGGCGTCCTGGGTGTGCTGTGCGCCTCCATCGGCTCGGTCATGGTCAACGAGGCCATCAAGCTGATCACCGGCATCGGTGAGCCGCTCGTGGGCCGTCTGCTCATCTTCGACGCCCTGGAGATGTCCTGGCGCGAGGTCAAGGTCCGCAAGGACCCCGAGACCGAGCCGGTCACCGAGCTCATCGACTACGAGGCGTTCTGCGGCGCGGTGTCCGAGGAGGCCACCGAGGCCGCCGTGGACTCCACCATCACCGCGCCGGAGCTCAAGGAGCTCCTCGACAACAAGCCCGACGAGATCTTCCTCGTGGACGTGCGCGAGAAGAACGAGTACGAGATCGTCAGCATCCCGGGCGCGACACTCATCCCCAAGGGCGAGTTCCTCAACGGCAAGGCCTTCGAGCAACTGCCCCAGGACAAGCGCGTCGTGCTGCACTGCAAGTCCGGTGTGCGTTCGGCCGAGGCGCTGGCCGCGGTCAAGGCCGCCGGCTTCGGTGACGCCGTGCACGTCGGCGGCGGGGTCCTGGCCTGGATCAACCAGGTCGACCCGAGCCTGCCCGCCTACTAGGTCGGGGTTCGAGGGTTCGCTCACGGGCGGTGCGGGGGACTTCCCCCGCACCGCCCGTACTCGTTCCCCGGGGAGTGACGGCCGCGGAACGGGTACAGGTCCCACACGGGTCGCGCGTCGACCACCGGCGCGCACCCCGTTGCCTGGAGGTGGCGTTATGCGTGTGAAGGGACGTTGGGCCGACTGGGCGGCGATCGCCCTCGGTTTGATGGTGGGGCTGAGCTGGGTCGCCCACGGGATGTACGGGTTCTCCGGAGGACTGTTCTTCATCCTGGGGCTGGGTGTCATCCTCGCCGCGACGATGTCGTTGACCCGCCCCGGCGCGTTGACCACCGAGATCGGCGTGATCGCAGGCGGGGCGGTGCTGTTCTCACTGCCGTGGTTGCTCGGGTTCACCCACATCCTCGGGGCCGCGCTGACCGCGTGGATCGGTGGCGGAGCCATCCTGATCCTGGGTGTCTACGGTCTGACCAAGGCCAGGGCCGCGCGCAGACGCGACCCCGAACTGGCTTGGGGCACCCACGACAACGTGGTTCCGGAGTAGCCGAATAGGCCGACCCTCCGGGTCCGGGAGCCGCTCCCCTCAGCGGGGGCGGCTCCGCGCCGTCCCAGGGGCGGCGACCGTGCCCTGCCCACGGCGCGAGACGGCCACACCGACCAGGCAGAGCGCCCCGCCGACCAGCGCGCCGGGGACGGGTGTCTCGCCCAGCAGCGCCCAGGACATGGCCACGACGAGGGTGGGCACCAGGTACGTGGTGGCGCCCAACCGGCCCGCGGGCATGCGTGACAGGGCGAAGGCCCAGGTGGTGAACGCCAGCGCGGTCGGGAACAACCCGAGGTAGACGACGGTCGCCGTGGCCCGCCAAGGCGCGACCGCGACTTCGGACGCCAGGGTCCCGATGAACGGCAGGCAGCACAGGGTGCCGACCAGGCAGGCGTAGGCGGTCACCTGAAGGGCGTCGGTGTGTCGAAGGGCCGGTTTCTGCGCGACCACGCCGATCGCGTAGCCGACCGCGGCCACCAGGCACAGCAGTACGCCCAGTGCGGAGGAACCCTCGTGTTCGGCGGTGGACAGGCCGATCACGGCCGCGCCACAGAACGCCACGAGGGTGCCCGCCACCAGGGGCCGCGGCAGCCCCTCCCCGAGCAGTCGGGCGCTGAGCAGGGCGATCAACACCGGTCCGAGGTTGACCACCAACGCCGCCGTGCCCGCGTCCACCTCCTGTTCGCCCTGGTTGAGGGCCACCATGTACACCCCGAACCAGAGCACGCCCGACCACAGGATGCCCGGCCAGGCCGCGCGCGGTGGCCGCCCCCGGCGGGTGAGGAGCACGATCGGCAGCAGGGCGAGGCAGGCGACGGCCAACCGGCCCAGGGCGAGGGAACCGGGGGAGAAGTGTTCGCCCGCCGCGCGGATGGCGACGAACGCCGAGGCCCACAGGACGACGGTGGTGCCGGCCGCGACGAGCGCGGCCCGGGAACGGGACTGATCAGAGTTTTTCGGGTGGGGCAGACCCCGGGCTTCAGCCCTGGGGATAGCTGTCTTTCCGCGAACGGGATCATTGAACAGCCCTTTGCCATACGATGGGTTACGCGACCGTCACTCCGCGCTCGATCTGCGGCATCACCTTCCAACGAGCCCGGCACGCGCTCTGGCACCCCACGCACCGTGGCCGCGTCCTGGGGGCTGTGCCGAGGAACGGCTGAAGGAGATCTCGCGCGAGGAATTTCGGCACCTGCAAGTCCCGCCTGCCGGCCCTGTGGACCAACGGCTACTTCGTGGCCACCGTCGGAGGCGCCCCGCTGGAAGCGATCGAGCGGTACGTGCACAACCAGAAGAGCCGCTGAGAGGGGGTGTTCCACGATGTTGTCGGGTCGTCGTTACCGGCTTGCTCTGACCGATGCGCAGGAGGCGATGTGCACCGAGTTCGGTGACATCTGCCGGGCGGTGTGGAACACCGCCCTGGACCAGCGCCGCCAGTACGTCGACCGCTACACCCGGGGCCGACAGGGTCCTTTCTGTGGGTACCACCTTCAGGCCGGGCAGTTGGCCGAGGCCAAGACGGAAGAGGCCTGGCTGAAGGCGGCCCCCTCGCATGTGCTCCAGCAGACGTTGCAGGACCTGGACCGGGCATGCCACCAGAAGGGCACCTTCAACGTGCGGTGGCGGGCCAAGTACCGGTGGAGCCCGTCGTTCCGTTTCCCCGCCGGGAACCTCATCGTGGTGGAGAAGCTGAACCGCAAGTGGTCGCGGGCCAAGTTGCCCAAGCTCGGGTGGGTGCGGCTGCGCTCCTCCCGCCCCCTCGGCGGCACGATCCGCTCGGCGACCGTATCTCGCAAGGGCGGGCACTGGTTCATATCGTTCCTCGTCGAAGACGGGCTGTTCACCCCCGAGCACCATCCGGGCACCCCGGTGGGGGTGGACCGGGGTGTGGCTGTGGCGGCCACGTTGTCCACCGGCGCGTTCCATGACCGCCCCTACGTCACACCTGGGGAGAAGACCCGGTACCTACGTCTTCAGCGCAAGCTCGCTCGGAAGAAGAAGGGGTCGATCAACCGGGCCAAGATGTTGAAGGCCATGGGGCGGATCACCACCCGTGCGGTGGACCGGCGCACCGACTTCTGCGCACAGCTCGCCCGCACACTGACCATCCGGCACAACGTGGTGGTGTTGGAGGGGTTGCGCACCACCGACATGACCGCCTCCGCCAAGGGAACCGTCGAGGTACCCGGAAAGCAGGTGCGTCAAAAGTCCGGACTGAACCGGGCCATCCTGGACAAGGGGTGGCACCGGCTCGAACTCGCGCTGCGCAACGCCGCCCGCAAGACCGGCACGCGGATCGTGCTGGTCGACCCCGCTTACATCTCGCAGACGTGTTATCGGTGCAAGGTGGTGGACGCCCACTCGCGCAAGAGCCAAGCCGAGTTCGTGTGCACCTCTTGTGGCCACACCGATCACGCCGATGTGAACGCGGCCAAGAACATCCTCAGCGCCGCAGGGCATGCGGTGTCAGCCTGCGGAGACCTCGGGGTTACCCGGTCCGTGAAGCAGGAACCAGCGCCCCCGCGAGGGCAGGCGCACCGACCGGCGTTATCGCTGGTTGGAATCCCCCGGCTTTAGGTGTGGGGAGGAAGTCAACGGTCATGCGCCGAACCCTAGGACGCGGACGCTTCGGCGCCGGCTGAAACATCCAACCCCAACAGGTCGGCCAGGTCGCGTACGCCCTGGTCGGTCACCCGCAACGCTCGGCCGCCCCCGATCCGCACGCACCAACCGGCGGCCAAGACGTGTGAGAGCAGGGCCGCGCCCGCCACCCCGGCCAGGTGTGGTCGGCGTTCCGTCCAGTCCAGGCAGGGACGGGCCAAGGGGCGGCGTCCCCCGTTTCGCAGGTCGATTCCGAGGTCGGAGAACCAGGCCGATCCGGCGTCGGTGAGCGCGAACCCGGTCTCCTGGTCGAGGAGGCCGCGCTCGGACATCGCTCGGGTGACGTCCACACCGAGGGCCCCGGCGAGGTGGTCGTAACAGGTGCGGGCACGGGACAGCGCCCGTCGTCGGGCGCTCTGCGCCAACGAACGCACCGGCCGACGTTCCGGGGCGATGTGGCCCGCCATGGTCTCCACCAGGTGGGCGGTCTCCGGACCGGACAGCCGTACGTACCTGTGCCGACCCTGCCGGACCTCCGTGAGCAGGCCGCCCTCGACCAGCCGGTTCAGGTGTTCGCTCGCGGTGGAGGCGGACACCCCGGCGTGCCGGGCGAGTTCGCCGGATGTCCACGCCCGATCGTCCAGGAGCGCCAGGCACATCGTCGCCCGGGTGGGATCGGCGAGCAGGGCGGCCAGCGCCGCCAGATGGGGGCCGTCGGTTTCGAGCATGTCTTCAGGATGCCCCGACGACGTTTCGGCGCACGCCGAAGTGGAGGGGTGCGGGTACCGGTGAGCCTGTCGGTGGGGGTGGTTAGGCTCACGTCCATGACCGAAGCGTTGCCCGAAGAGGATGGACCCGACGAGTACACCGAGGACGTCCTGTCGGTGGTGGAACGGATTCCCACGGGACAGGTGATGAGCTACGGCGACATCGCCGAGTACGTGGGCCGGGGCGGACCCCGGCAGGTGGGGGCGGTCATGTCCCGATGGGGAGGGGGAGTGCCCTGGTGGCGGGTGGTGCGCTCGGACGGACGGCCCGCCTCGGGGCACGAGGTGCGTGCCCTGTCCCACTACGCCGGGGAGGGCACCCCGATGCGCCCCGGAAGCGACCGGGTGGACATGGTTCAAGCCCGTTGGGACGGGCGGACCAGGGGCTGAGGACGTACCCGACTCTTCCCGGGGCGTCCGGGATGGTCGTTTCCCTCTGGTGAACTGGTGAGGTGAACACATCCCCGTACCGTCTCGTGCGGCGCGCCCATCAGGCGACGCCGCCGCCGGTGCTGGACGAGAACCAGCAGAGCGTGGTCGACCACCCCGGTGGTCCCCTCCTCGTGCTCGCGGGCCCGGGGACCGGAAAGACCACCACCATCGTCGAGGCCGTCGTCGACCGCATCGACCACCGTGGCGTGGATCCCTCCCGGATCTTGGTGCTCACCTTCAGCCGTAAGGCCGCCCAGGAACTACGCGAACGCATCACCGGTCGGCTGCGCCGCACCACTCGCGAGCCCCTGGCACTCACCTTCCACAGCTACGCCTACTCGCTGATCCGCCGCGAGTTCCAGCGCATGGGCGACCTCGCGCCCCGGCTCCTGTCCGGGCCCGAACAGCTCATGGAGGTCCGTGAACTCCTGCGGTGGGAACTCGCCGACGGTGGGGAGGCCTGGCCGGAACGGCTCCGGCCCGCCCTGGAGACGCGCGGTTTCGCCGAGGAGCTGCGCGACTTCCTGATGCGCGCGCAGGAACGTGGGCTGGGCCCCGAGTCGCTGACGGCGATGGCCACCGACCGCGACCGCGACGACTGGGCCTCGGCCGCAGGGTTCCTGTCCCGTATGAACGGCCGCTTCGACATCGCCCCCGTGCCCACGCTCAACTACGCCGAGCTGGTGCGCGTCGCCGCGAACATGCTCTCCGACCCCGAGGTGCAGGAGCGGGAACGTTCCGCTCACGAGGTGGTCTTCGTCGACGAGTACCAGGACACCGACCCGGCCCAGGAGGAGCTGTTGCGCGCCCTGGCCGGGGACGGGCGAGACCTGATCGCGGTCGGCGACCCCGACCAGTCCATCTACGGGTTCCGCGGCGCCGAGGTGCACAACATCCTGGAGTTCCCGAGCCGCTTCCCCACGTTGCAACGTGAGGACGCCCCGGTCGTGGCGCTGCGGACCTGTCGCCGCAGCGGGGCCGCCCTGCTGGCGGCCTCCCGCGGGTTGACCCGGAGGCTGCCCGCCGTGGCCTCCGCGCGCGGGCAGGTCAACGCCCACCGCGACCTCACCCCCGCGGAGGGGATCCCCGACGGCGAGGTGCACCTGCTGATGGCGGACAGCGCCACCCAGGAGGCCGCGGTCATCGCCGACACCCTGCGCCGGGCCCACCTGATCGACGGGGTCCCGTGGTCGGACATGGCGGTGCTGGTGCGCTCCTCCAGTCGACAACTGCCGGTGCTCCGCCGTGCCCTCACCGCCGCCTCGGTGCCGGTCGTGGTGGGCTCGGACGAACTTCCGGTGGCGGCCGAACCCCTGGTCCGTCCCCTGCTCGGCCTCATCCGGTACGGGCTGCGCCCGGAGGAACTGGATGACGAGGCCGCCCGCGAACTCCTGATGAGCGCCTTCGGTGAGGCCGACTCCGTCCGGTTGCGCCGGCTGGTGCGGGCCCTGCGCCGACTCGACCTGGACCGGGTCCGGTCCGCCCGGGAGAACGCGACCACAGACGGCGTCACCGAGGACGCCGCCGGTGAGGGCGAGGGGAGGGACGACCAGGACATCGGGTACCGCTCCTCCGCCCGGCTGCTGGTCGAAGCCCTGCGCGATCCACGGGAACTCACCCTGGTCGACCCCGAGATCGCCGCGCCCGCCACCCGGGTCGCCAAGGCGCTGCGCACCGTGCGTGACCTGAACGCCAAGGGCGCCGACGCCGAACAGGTCCTGTGGGAACTGTGGCGCGACAGCGGGCTCGCCGACCGACTGCTGCGAGCCAGCCAGGCCGGAGGCCGCCGCGGCGCCGCCGCCGACCGCGACCTGGACGCCGTGGTCGCCCTGTTCGAGAGCGTGGCCCGCTACTGTGACCGCCTCCCGCCGGGAACCCCCGACGGGTTCCTGGAGGACCTGGCCGCCCAGGAGATCCCCGGCGACAGCCTCGCCGAGCGTGCCCCCGAGGGCGAGGCGGTGCGCATCCTCACCGCGCACCGGTCCAAGGGGCTGGAATGGGGTCTGGTCGTGGTGGCCGGAGCCCAGGAGGGGGAGTGGCCCGACCTGCGGCTTCGCGGTTCCCTCCTCGGTGTGGAGGAGCTGGTCGACGCCCAGAGCCACTCGGCGGACTCCTACGGGGCCGCCCTGGCCTCCAAACTCCTGGACGAGGAACGCCGACTCTTCTACGTGGCGCTCACCCGCGCCCGCCGCACCCTCTACGTCACCTGTGTGGGCGGTGACGACGCCGAGGAACGTCCCTCGCGCTTCCTGACCGAGATCGGACTGGGCGACCCCGAACCGATCAGCACCGGGCGGCGATGGCTGTCCCTGCCCGCCCTGGTCGCGGACCTGCGTTCGGTGGTCACCGACCCCGAGGCTCCGGGGCCGCTTCGGCAGGCCTCCGCCGCCCACCTGGCCCGCCTGGCCGAGGAGGGTGTGCGCGGCGCCGACCCCGCCGAGTGGTACGCCCTCACCCCCTTCAGCGACGACCGACCCCTCTCCGAGCCGGAGGACACCATCCGGGTGTCGCCCTCTCAGGTGGAGAGCTTCACCAACTGTCAACTGCGCTGGCTGCTGGAACGCGCCGCCGGCGCCTCCTCCGGCGATTCCGCCTCCGCGCTCGGCACCGTCGTGCACGCCGTGGCCGTCCTGGTCGCCCAGGGCGGCAGCGCGGAGGAGGTCGGCGAACGCATGGACGAGATCTGGTCCGACCTGGACTTCGGCGGACCATGGCAGTCCGACAAACAGCGTGAGCGCGCCGACGAGATGGTCCGCAAGCTCATCGACTGGGACACCGGCAACGATCGCGAACTGGTCGTCACCGAGGAGGGCTTCAAGGTGGACGTGGGCGGCATCGAGATCACCGGTCGTGTCGACCGACTCGAACGCGACGACCAGGGCCGCGCCGTGGTCGTCGACATCAAGACCGGCGGTACCAAGGCCGATGACCTGGCCCGCCACCCCCAGTTGGGCGTGTACCAGATGGCCGTGCTCAAGGGAGCCTTCGCCAAGCTCGGCCTGGCCGAGCCGGGGGGCGCCACGCTCGTGCAGGTCGGCAAGGCCGCGCTCAGCAAGAAGGCGCGCGAACAGGCCCAGTCTCCCCTGGGCGAGGACCCCGACCCCGGGTGGGCGCAGACCCTCGTGCGCGAGGTCGCCACCGGCATGGGCGGGTCCCGGTTCACCGCCACCCGAAACACCGGATGCAACTCGTGCGCCGTGCGCGCCTGTTGCCCGGTCCAGGACGAGGGCAGACATGTCTGAACCCACACCCGCCCCCGAGACCCCCGCCCCCGATACCCCGCCCCCGACCCCGAGATTCGACCCCGCCGAACTCGCCCGGCTCCTCAAGCGTCCCGAACCCACCGTCGAACAGGCACGGGTCATCTCCGCGCCCCTGGAACCGGGGGTGGTGATCGCCGGCGCCGGATCCGGCAAGAGCGAGACCATGGCGGCCCGGGTGGTCTGGCTGGTCGCCAACGGACACGTGCGACCCGAACAGGTGCTCGGTCTGACCTTCACCCGCAAGGCCACCGCCGAGCTCGCCGAACGCGTGCGCAAGCGTCTGGAACAGTTGCGCGCCACCGAACTCTTCCCCGAGGAACCGTTGGACGGCGAACCCACGGTCTCCACCTACAACTCCTACGCGGGCCGGATCGTGGCCGACCACGCCCTGCGCGAGGCGGTCGAGCCCACCTCCCGACTGCTCAGCGAAGGTCAGTCCTGGCAACTGGCGGCCCGGATCGTGGGCGAGTACGACGGTCCCATGGGGCACATCAACGTCGGAGCGGACACCGTCACCCGCCGGGTCCTGGACCTGTCCGGGCAGATCGCCGACCACCTCACCAGCACCGACCAGGTGCGCGGGGTGGGCCGGTGGATCCAGGCGGGCGTGGACGCCATGCGGCGCAAGCCCACCCAACCCACCAAGGACCTGGTGGACGCCCAGCGGCGCCGCGAGGAGCTGCTTCCGCTGATCGACCGCTACAACGACGCCAAACGTGGTCGGGAGGCGATGGACTTCGGCGACCAGATGGCCCTGGCCGCGCGCATCGCCCTCAACCACCCCGAGGTGGGGCTGATCGAACGCGGCCGCTACCGCGTGGTGCTGCTCGACGAGTACCAGGACACCAGCCACGCCCAGTTGGCGTTGCTGCGCGCCCTGTTCGGCGAGGGCCATCCGGTGACCGCGGTCGGCGACCCCTGCCAGTCCATCTACGGATGGCGGGGCGCGATCGCCGCCAACCTCACCGGCTTTCCCACCGACTTCCCCGTCGCTCCGGGGCGACCGGCCCCGGTGCGACGCCTGTCGGTGAGCTTCCGCAACGGCCAACGCGTACTGGACGTGGCCGAGCGCGTCTCCGACGAACTGCGCGCCGAGGCCGCCGACGTGCCCGTCCTGTATCCGGGACCCGCCCGACGTGGCCGCGGCACCGCCATGGCCGCGCTGTTCGCCACGGAGACCGAGGAGGCGGCGTGGATCGCCGACCAGGTGCGCCGCCTGGTCCACGCCACCGCCGACGACTCGGGGGGCCCGGTGTTCGCCCCGGACGGTCGGGCTTGGCCGGAGGGGGAGTCCGGTGGGGCCTCCGATGGCGCCGTCGGCCCCGGTGACATCGCGATCCTGTGCCGCAAACGTTCGCAGTTCCCGCCGCTGCGGGAGGCGCTGGAGGCCCACGACATCCCGGTGGAGGTCGTCGGCCTGGGCGGACTCATGATGGTGCCCGAGGTCCGCGACATCATCGCCACCCTGAGGGTCGTCCACGACGCCTCCGCCGGTAACGAACTCGCACGCCTGCTCACCGGTCCCCGCTGGCGGTTGGGCCCGCGTGACCTGGCCGCCCTGGGTTCCCGCGCCGCCGAACTCGCCCGGCACACCAGGCGTGACCTGACCACCTCCGGCCCCGACCAAGAGGACGAGCCCGACGAGGACCTACTGCGCCGCACCGTCCTGGACCTGACCGCCGAGAGCGGCAGCCTCGTGGACGCCGTCGACGATCCCGGACCGGCCGAGAACTACTCCGAGACCGCCTACGAACGCCTGGGCCGACTGGCCGAGGAACTGCGCGGACTGCGCAAGCTCCTCGGCCAGCCCCTGCCCGACCTCATCACCGAGATCGAACGCATGCTCGGGCTGGACATCGAGGTGGGGGCGCGCATCCACCGCGACCCCCTGTCGGCCCGCGCCGACCTCGACGCCTTCGTCGACCACGCCGTGCGCTTCGTCGGCAACACCGAGGACCCCACCCTGGGCGGCTTCCTCGGCTACCTCAACGCCGCCGAGGAGAACGAGAGCGCGCTCAGCCCCGGAGAGCGGGTGGGTGGTTCCGACAGCGTCAAGCTGATGACCATGCACGGCGCCAAGGGTCTGGAGTGGCCGGTGGTGTTCGTGCCCGGGGTCAGCGCCGGCAAGCGCGCGCCGTTGTTCCCCGCCAAGGCCCGCGACTCCCTGGCCTGGGTCAAGGCCGACCACTTGCTGCCGTATCCGCTGCGCGGCGACAGGGCGAGCCTGCCCGCCCTGCGTGGGGTGGAGAAGGAGGACATCGCCGAGTTCAAGGCGGCGGAGGAGGCCCGCCACCTGATGGAGGAACGGCGGCTGGCCTACGTCGCGGTCACTCGTGCCTCCTACGCGTTGGTCTGCACCGGCCACTGGTGGGGGCGGACCGGAAGCACCCCGCGCGGGCCGTCGATGTTCCTGGAGGAGATCCGCGAGGCCTGCGAGGGGGGCGCCGGGTCCGTGGTGGCCTGGGCGCCGCCACCCGACCCGGAGGACACCAACCCGCACGACGAGGAGGAGCCCTCGGCGGTGTGGCCGCCGCGGGAACCGTCCGTGACGGAGCCGGTCATCGAGTCCGAACCCTTCCCGGTGCCCACCGTGGCGCAGGGGATCGCACCCGACCTCGTCGGTCCCGAACCGGAGTTCGAGTACGAGCCGGAGTACGACCCCGAATACGACGACGCTTTCGTGGCCGACCACGACCCGGGTTCCGCGCCCGTGCCCGAACCCGTGTCCGAGCCTCGGGCGGACGGCCGCCGTGAACAGATCCTGGCCGGAGCCGACCTGGTGGAACAGGCCAGGGCCAGGCTGCGGGTCGGGGAGTCCGCGCTACCGAAGAAGACCCCCGACGCGCTGCGCAAACGGCTCCACGGTTGGGAACGCGACACCGAACTGCTGCTCGCCCACCGGGAGCGCGCCGTCATCGGGTCGGGGGAGGGGCCGGTCGAGGTGGAACTGCCCGATCACCTGTCGGTGTCCTCCATGGTGTGGCTGGCCAGGGACCCCTCCGCGCTGGCCCGGCAGATCCGCCGGCCGCTGCCCCGGCCGCCGGCCCCGCACACCCGGCGCGGTACCGCCTTCCACTCCTGGCTGGAACAGCGCTTCGGGCAGAACGCCACCCTGCTCGACGAACTGCCCGGGGCCGCCGACGAGACCGCGGGGGAGGACGAGGACCTCGCCGAACTCCAGCGGATGTTCGAGGAGAGCGAGTGGGGCCGGCGGGTTCCGCTGGAGGTGGAGGTGCCGTTCGAGACGGTCATCGGCGACCGGCTCATTCGAGGCCGTATGGACGCGGTCTTCCACGACTCCGAGACCGGTACCTACGACGTGGTCGACTGGAAGACCGGCCGCCCACCCGGCAACTCGGAGGAACGACGGGCCGCGGGGGTGCAGTTGGCCGCCTACCGGCTGGCCTGGGCCGACCTGGTCGGGGCCGGATCCGACCAGGTGCGGGCCGCCTTCCACTACGTGCGCGCGAACGAGACCGTGCGCCCCGTGGACCTGCTCGACGCCGAGGGCCTGGCCGCGTTGTTCACCCGCCTGCCCGAACCCGACTGACGGGCCGCGCGCGGCCCGTCAGTCGGGTTCGGGCGGCGACCGCCGTCCGCCCGAGACGTCGCCGTCCTACTGAGGCGCCTGGTCGACCTGGATGTCCCAGTCGACGTTGGAGCCGTCGACCGAGGAGGTCGTGATGGTCACGCCGTAGGTGTCGGTGCCGTCCACGAGTTCACAGCGGATCTCGGCGCCGACCTGCGCGGGAAGGTCCTCGGAGCAGGTGAAGGAGTCGGGGGTCTGGCCGACGACCTCCGCCAGCTCGGCGGAGGACTGCTCGGCGACCTCGGCGGCGGGGACGGTTTCACCGCTCGCCTGACCGCCCTCGCCCCCGGTGGTGCCGCCCTCTTCCCCCGTCGTCTCGTCCGCGGTGTTCCCGGGGTCGGGGGCGGACCCGTCGGTGGTTTCGTCGTCGACCACGATGTCCCACTCGACGTCGTTGCCCTCGACGGAGGTGACGGTGACGGTCACGCCGTAGGTGACGCCGTCGTCCACGAGCTCACAGCGGATCTCGGAGCCCACCTCCGCGGGAAGGTCGTCGGCGCACGTGACCTCGTCGGGGATCTGGCCGACCTCCTCGGCGAGCATCCGGGCCGACTGTTCGGCGACGTCGTCGGCGGGAACGGCGCCCGGTCCACCGAAGCTGAACGAGCACCCGGCCAAGAGCAGGGGCAAGGCGCCCAGAGCCGCTCCGGCGATGATCCGATCACTGCTGAACTGCCGCATCGTGTCCTCCTTGGTTCTTTCGAGATGGGCCATGTGAATCGACCCGAGAACCAGGGCCCTGGTTCCTGACCTGGGCGTTTCGATGCGAGTTCGTGTTCTTGCGTTCCGTGTCCGACCGATCACTCCTGCCCGTGGAAGGTCGGCCGCGCGAGCGGTGCGCGAGCACGCGGAGCGGCGGTGCCGGGAAGAGGCCACCGCCGCTCTCGTCGTCTGTTCAGACCACGCCGAAGACGAATCCGCCGGGTGAGTCGATGTCGTCGCCGAACAGGTACAGACGGGCGGAGAGCACGAACTCCTCGCGGCTGATGTCGCCGTCCCCGTCGGTGTCCACGTGCGCGAACCGGGTGCGGGCGCCCGCCTCCTCGGCGCCCAGGGTCTTCGCGTAGACCAGGAACTCGGCCTCACTGATCCGGCCGTCCCCGTCGGCGTCCAGCAGGTCGAAGACGGCTTCCGCCACGGCCTCGGCCGCGTTGGAGCGGCTGCGGTCCTCCGAAGCGGCGTGCATGGCGCCCACGAACGAGTCCCGGTCCAGTCCACCGGTCTGATCCCCGGAGAGATCGACCAACTTGCGCCACAGGGACTCGTAGGTGACCTGGATCGCCCGGGCCCGCTCCTCGTCGGCCGCCAACCCGTAACCGGTAACGTAACGGTCCACGAGTCGTTGATAGTCGTCCCAGGTCACGGCCTTGTCGTCGTCGGTGTCCAGAACGTCGAACAGGTCGCTGAACCTGGCGGCGATACGGGGGTTGGTGCTCACGTGGTCCTCCTTCGAGATCGAGGGCGGGCCTTCCCGCCCCCTGTCGTCAGAGTGCCACGGGCTCCGAGTGGTTCCCCGTACTCAGGTGACGAGCAGGTCGTCGATCTGCCCCATCGCCGCGCTCATGCCCTCGTCCATGCCCATCTCGACCATCCGTTCCATGGCCTCGATGGACTCGAAGGTCGAGCGCAGGACCATGCGGGTACCGCCGCCGTGTTCGGCGATCTCCAGGCGCATGGTGACCGTCGGCATGCCCCCGGCGTCGCCCGGCACCTCGCCGAACCCGTCCAGGAACTCCAACGTGGTCGGTGGTTCCACCGACCGAACGCGCCACCAGCCGGAGTGCCGGTCACCGGTCGGGCCCGTCATGTAATAGGTGACGTCACCCCCGGGGGTGAGCTCGTGCCTTTCCACGGTCGCGGGGTAGGTCGGCGGTCCCCACCACCTCTCCAACCGGCGCGGGTCCGCCCACAACTCCCACACCCGTTCCACACCGACGGGGAAGTCGCAGACCAGGGTGATCGTACGGTTCTCGAAATCCTTGTCGACGCTGGTGACGCTCATCGGCTCGGTTCCTCTCGCGGTCGCGTTCAGGTGCCGGATGCCTCGGTCTCGTCCCCATCCTCGTTCTCGTCGGGGTCCCGGGGATTCTCGGTGACCAGCAGGGCCACGCGATCCACGCGTCCGCGCCAAAGGTCCTCGATCCGGTCGAGGGCGGCGCGGGCGTGGTGCAGGGCCTCGGGTTCGGTGCGAACGAGCTGTTCCCGGCCGCGACGTTCCTTGACGACCAGGCCTGCCCGCTCCAGCACCGCGACGTGTTTCTGTACCGCGGCGAAACTCATCGGGTAGTCCTCGGCCAACCTGGACACCGACAGGCGACCCTCCACGGAACGGTGAAGGATGTCACGGCGGGTGGCGTCGGACAGCGCGTGGAACAGCCGGTCCACGTGTTCGTTCTCACCGGTCACAACAAATACAACCATTTGGTTGTAGGTTAGTGTGTCATGTCGTGTACGTCCAGGTCCTAAGGTCGAATTCGACAAGGATGTCCAGGACAAGGACGGGATATGGACGCACGCGCCTACATCGACGACCACAAGGACGAGTTCTTCAGAGCGCTCAAGGAGTGGCTGGCGATCCCCTCGATCTCCGCCGACCCCGCGCACCACGACGACGTGCGACGTTCGGCCCGATGGCTCGCCGACCACCTCACCGAGACCGGCTTCCCCACGGTCGAGGTCTGGGAGACCCCCGGCCTGCCCGCCGTGTTCGCCGAATGGCCCGCCGCCGACCCCGACGCGCCCACCGTGCTGGTCTACGGTCACCACGACGTCCAGCCGGTCGACCCGCTCCAAGAGTGGGAGACCGAACCGTTCGTCCCCACCGAGCGTGGCACCTCCCTGTACGCGCGCGGCTCCTCCGACGACAAGGGCCAGGTGCTCTTCCACGCCCTGGGCGTGCGCGCGGCCCTGGCCGTCTCCGGCGCGGACGCCCCGCCGGTCACGGTCAAGCTGCTGGTCGAAGGTGAGGAGGAGTCCGGCTCGGTGCACTTCGCCGAGCTGATGAGGGCCAACCGCGAACGTTTGGCCTGCGACGTCGCCGTCATCTCCGACACCACCATGTGGGCACCCGACACCCCCTCCATGTGCGTGGGCATGCGCGGCGTCACCGACGTCGACATCAACCTGTACGGGCCCGAACGCGACCTGCACAGCGGCTCCTTCGGTGGTGCCGTCCCCAACCCGCTCAAGATCATGAGCGACCTGCTCTCCGGGCTGCACGACGGCGACGACCGCGTCGCGATCCCCGGCTTCTACGACGGTGTCGTCGAGGCCAGTGAGCGGGAACGCGAGCTCATCGCCCGGCTCCCCTTCGACGAGAAGGAATGGCTGGCCACCGCCGCGTCCACCGCGGCCCGTGGCGAGAAGGGCTACAGCACCCTGGAGCGTGTCTGGTTGCGGCCCACCGCCGAGATCAACGGCATGTGGGGCGGCCACACCGGCGCCGGCGGCAAGACGATCGTCCCGCGCTCCGCGCACGCCAAGATCAGCTTCCGGCTGGTCCCCGGGCAGGAGCCCCTGACGATCCAGGACCGCGTCCGCGAGTACGTGGAGGCCAACACCCCCGACGGCGTCCACGCCGAACTGGAGTTCGGTGGCCCCGGTGTGCGCGCCTGCGCCTCCGACCTGGACTCCACCGCCCTGAAGGCCGCCCGCGCCGCCATGAGCCGCGCCTTCGGCAAGGAGGTCCTGTTCACCCGAGAGGGCGGCAGCGGGCCCGAGGCCGACATCGCCGACATCCTCCAGACCCCTCTGGTGTTCGTGGCCGTGGGCCTCAACGAGGACCGCATCCACGCCCCCAACGAGAAGGTCGAGATGCCGCTGTTGCTCAAGGGCGCCGAGAGCGCCGCCCATCTGTGGGAGGAACTGGGCAAGGGAGCCTGACCCGCCCAACGGTCGCACCCGCGCACTTCTCACCCGGAAGTGCGCGGGTTCATCCGTCGGGAGTGCACGGTGCCCCCGAACGCGTTACACCTGGTGTGTCGCGCACGATTACAGGAAGGTCCCATGGACTTCGACGCCGTACCCGCACTCTCCCGCGCCTCGGTCGACTCCGCCGGACACCGTCGAGGTGACGACGAGTGGCTGGCCAAGGCCTGGGCCGACACGAACACCCGAGTGCTGGTCCTGGAGGGCGGCGAGCCCGGAAGCCACGGTTGGCAAGCGCTGATGGTCAAGCAGTCCCGCGCCCTGGTCACCACCGGCCGGACCCGCGAACTCGTCCTCATCACGCCCGAGCAGGCGCCCAAGGGCGAGCGCTACCTCCTGGGCAGCGACGGCGAACGCGCGTACTTCGCGGTGCGCTCCGAACAGGAGTTGGCGGTGAATCCCGTCGCCGAACCCGCCTCGTTGCGCGAGGTCGGCGCGGCCCTCGACGACCACGACACCGGCCTCTTCACCCGGGCCATCGCCCTGGCCAACTGGAACGCCACCCACGGCTTCTGCCCCCGCTGCGGATCCCGCACCCGGATCGAGAAGGCCGGGCACGTCCGGGTCTGCGAGGAGGAGGGCACCGAGCAGTTCCCCCGGATGGACCCGGCGGTGATCATGCTGGTGCACCGTGAACGCGACGGCCGGGAGGAGGCGCTGCTGGGCCACAACCCGAACTGGGACGCCCGGCGCTTCTCGGTCCTGGCCGGGTTCGTCGACGCCGGGGAGTCCCTGGAACAGGCGGTCGTCCGCGAGGTCGCCGAGGAGACCGGCGTGATCGTGCGGGACCCGCGCTACCTGTCCTCACAGCCCTGGCCGTTCCCGCGCAGTCTCATGGTGGGCTACACCGCGCGCGCGGTGGGGGAGGCCACGGCCACCGACGACGAGATCTCCGAGGTCCGCTGGTTCACCCGCCCCGAACTCGCCGCGGCCGCGGAGGCCGGCGAGGTGATCCTGCCCGGACACGTCTCCATAGCCCGCACCCTCATCGAGCACTGGTACGGGGGACGTCTGTCCGGCGGCTGGTAGCCCCGAACACCCGATGAGGCTGCGCCGTAGGCGTCCGTTGAGGGTGGTGGTGGGCGACGGGTGGGACGAAGCGCCGGCGGAGGCGCTCAGGGATAGAGCGCCGCGGACCGTCCATCCCCCGCATCGGACGGTCCGCGGCACGCCACCCCGGTGGGCCGGTCCGATCGGACCGGCGCCCGATCAGATCTGGCCGAGCTCGTCCGGAAGGACGGTCAGTGGGCTGGTGCTGCTCTCCACCACGTCTCGGGCCAGGTCCGCCACCTTGCGTCCACGCGAACGCGCCGAGGAACGCAGCCGCTCGAACGCCTCGCGCGGCGGCATCGTGTGCCGCTCCGCCAGGACGCCGATCGCCTGCTCCACCACCACACGAGAGTGCAGCGCGTGCTCCAACTGCGCGATGGTGTGCTTCAGGCGGTCCACCTCCGAGGCCCCCTCCGGCGCCCGACCCGGCGCCTGGGCGCGGGGGCGTGGCCCCCCGGCCTCGGAGGTGATCAGGTCCGCCAGCACCATCGCGCTGATCAGGTCCGGGGCGTCATGGCGGTTATGCCCACCGCCCACGCGCCACCCGTGCGGGGTGCGTCGCACCACTTCGGCGTCCACCGTGTCGGTGGTCGCGATGTCATGAGGCCTCACGTCGTCCCCCAACTCCACACTCCCCGTCATGTACAGGTTTGCCGGTGTCGACCGGGCCACCCTGGACCGGGGTGCGTTCGCCCTGAGGGAGGGCTTCCCGTCGCGCGGGCCGCGTGGGGCGGCCCGCGCCGTCGGTCCTAGGAC
Source organism: Nocardiopsis sp. NPDC055879 (assembly GCF_053615935.1). Taxonomy (NCBI): domain Bacteria; kingdom Bacillati; phylum Actinomycetota; class Actinomycetes; order Streptosporangiales; family Nocardiopsidaceae; genus Nocardiopsis; species Nocardiopsis sp. NPDC055879. The sequence goes on along the minus strand of NZ_JBSHCT010000007.1, from coordinate 222,361 downwards.
AGCTCGGCCAACTTCTTCTTCACCTGAGCGAGCGACGGGTTGGTCATCGCCGAGTCGTCACTGAAGACCAGGGTGGGGACTGTCTGGTTCCCACCGTTGACCTTCGAGACGAGTTCCGCGGCCTCCGGGTGCTCCTCGATGTTCACCTCTCGGCCGGTGATGCCCTCTCGGGAGAGCTGGCTCTTGAGCCGCTTGCAGTAGCCGCACCAGGGGGTGGTGTACATCGTGAATCGCTCGGTACCGGTACTCGTCATCTCGCTCACGTCTTTTCCGCGTCGACTGCCATGGTTCGGGAGGATCCCGATGGTTCCAACACCGGGCGACCCGAGCCGCTTCCCATGGTGGTTCGACACAACGTGGGACGCCTCACAGGCGCGACTGGTTCTGGAATGTGTCACTCGGTTCGTTCGGCCTGTTCAGGTCGGGGCCGTGGACGATCGGCTCCGGCGGGCGCCGATACTTGAGAGACTGTCCGCCCAGACCCACCCGTCCGACCAGATTCAGGAGCACCATGGACCCCGACCGCGTCCTGGAGGGACTGGACCCGGAACAGACCGAGGCGGCACGCGCGCTGCGCGGCCCCGTGTGCATCCTGGCGGGTGCCGGCACGGGCAAGACCCGGGCCATCACGCACCGGATCGCGTACGCGGTGGCCGGTGGGGTCGTCGCCGAACAGCAGGTCCTCGCGGTCACCTTCACCGCGCGCGCCGCCGGTGAGATGCGCGGCCGGCTCCGTGCCCTGGGCGCGCCCAGGGTCCAGGCCCGTACCTTCCACGCGGCCGCCCTGCGCCAGCTCTCCTTTTTCTGGCCACAGGTGGTCGGTGGCGAGAAGCCCACCCTGATCGACAGCAAGATCAAGGTCGTGGCGCGCGCCGCCAACGCCGTGGGACTGCAACCGGACCGGACCGGGCTGCGCGACCTCGCCAGTGAGATCGAGTGGGCCAAGGTCACGCAGGTGCGCGCCGGCGACTACGACAAGGCCATCGTCAAGGCCGGTCGTCAGGCGCCCATGCCGGCGGTCGAGGTCGCCCGGGTCTTCGAGGCGTACGAGGAGCTGTGCCGCGAGCGCAACCTGCTCGACTTCGAGTCCATGCTCGAACTCACCGCGGGGATGATCAACGAGTACCCCGCCATCGCCCAACGGGTCCGTGACCAGTATCGATACTTCGTCGTCGACGAGTTCCAGGACGTCAACCCGCTGCAGAAACTCCTCCTGGACGCCTGGCTCGGTGACCGCGACGACCTGTGCGTGGTCGGCGACCCCAGCCAGACCATCTACTCCTTCGCCGGCGCCACCCCCGGCTATCTCACCGGGTTCGGTGACCGCTTCCCGCACGCCACCGTGGTGCGACTGGTCCGCGACTACCGGTCCACCCCCCAGGTCGTCCGCGTGGCCAACCACGTGATCGGCCAGGCCAAGGGTTCGGCCGCGGCCGAGCACCTCACCCTGCGGGCACAGCGTCCCGACGGGCCGGACCCGATCTATCAGGAGTACGACGACGAGCTCGCCGAGGCCACCGGCGTCGCCCGCAAGATCAGCGTCCTGCTGGAGGAGGGGACGCCCGCGAGTGAGATCGCGGTCCTGGTGCGCATCAACTCCCAGTCCGCCGCCTACGAACAGGCGCTGAGCGACCAGAACGTGCCCTTCACGGTGCGCGGCAGCACCCGCTTCTTCGAGCGTCCCGAGATCCGGCAGGCCGTCCACACCCTGCGCGGGGCCAGGCAGGGCGTGGCCGACGAGCAGGACGAACCCTTGGTGCGAACGGTGCGCCACCTGCTGTCCCAGATGGGGCTCACCGACACCGCGCCCGAGGGCCGTCAGGCCCGGGAACGCTGGGAGTCGCTCTCGGCACTGGTCCAGCTGGCCGAGGACATGGCGGCCAAGTCCGGACCCGGTGGGCGGTCCGCGACCATGGCCGACTTCGTCGACGAGCTTGAGACGCGCATGGCCACCGAGCACGCGCCCGGCTTCGAGGGGGTCACCATCGCCTCCCTGCACGCCGCGAAGGGCCTGGAGTGGGACGCGGTGTTCCTGGCCGGACTGACCGAGGGCATGATGCCCATCATCTACGCCGAGAGTGACGACGAGGTCGAGGAGGAACGCCGGCTGTTCTACGTGGGCGTCACCCGTGCCCGTGAACACCTGGCGATGTCCTGGTCCCTGGCGCGCTCGCCCGGAGGCCGCAAGACCCGTAAGCCCTCGCGGTTCCTCGACGGGTTGCGACCCGCCTCGCCCTCCACGAGCGGGCGCCGGGACCGGCGCAAGGGCGGGGTGACGCGCTGCCGGGTGTGTTCCAACACGCTCACCGACGTCACCGAGCGCAAACTCGGACGTTGTGTGGACTGTCCCTCCACCTACGACGAGGCGTTGCTGGAACGGATGCGCGACTGGCGGCGCCGAACCGCGCAGGAGCAGAAGGTTCCCGCCTACGTGATCTTCACCGACGCCACCTTGCAGGCCATCGCGGAACAGGAACCGGGCAGCGTGTCCCAACTCTCCTCGGTCTCCGGGGTCGGCGCGGTGAAGCTGGATCGCTACGGTGAGGCGGTGCTCGCGCTCGTGGCGGGTGACGAACCGGAGGGGCCGGGTTCCGGTGACGGGGAGGAAGAGGATGAGTGAAGGCTTCGACGTCGGCGACGGCGGGCAGTCCCTGGCCCAGCTGCTGAGGGTCCTGGACCTGGAGCGGATCGAGGACAACATCTTCCGGGGGATCAGCCCGGAGGAGGGGCCCCAACGGGTCTTCGGTGGTCTGGTCGCGGGTCAGGCCTTGGTGGCGGCGGGCCGGACGGTACCCGCCGAGCGGTACGTGCACTCCCTGCACGCCTACTTCATCCGACCGGGTGATCCGTCGGTGCCCATCGTCTACGAGGTCGATCGGGTCCGCGACGGTCGTTCCTTCACCACTCGCAGGGTGGTGGCCATCCAGCACGGCAAGGCGATATTCACTCTGTCGGCCTCCTTCCACAAGGAGGAACCCGGGCTGGACCACCAGATCCCGATGCCGGACGTGCCGCCGCCCGAGGAGCTGTCGAGCACCCGGGAACGACTGCGCGAGGCCTTCGGCAAGGTGCCGAACTTCGTCCAGTGGCATCCCATCGAGATGCGGCCGGTGGGCGCGATGTCCTTCGAGGCCGAACGCGACCCGGAGCTGCGGACCGCCACCAACCCGGTGTGGTTCAAGGTCGACGGGAGGTTGCCCGACGACCGGCTCACCCAGGTGTGCCTGATGACCTACGCCTCCGACATGACGCTGCTGGACACCGTCCTGCTCCGGCACGGGCGTTCGTTCGCGGGCATCGCCATGGCCAGCCTGGACCACGCCATGTGGTTCCACCGCCCCTTCCGCGCCGACGAGTGGCTCTTGTACGCGCAGGAGTCCCCGACCGCCCAGGGTGCGAAGGGTCTGGCCCGAGGCCTGGTGTACACCCGCGATGGACAGCTCGTCTGCTCGGTCGTACAGGAGGGGATGATCCGCGTCGTCGACGCGGAGGGTTGGAGCTGATCTCCACAGACGGAACCTGACCTGATCAGGCAGAACGACATGGTGAAGGGTCGGCGGGGCAAGTCGGCAACCTCCGGCCCTTCGGTATTCCGTGGAAGTTCTGGCCGGATCCGGACGTTTTCGCAGGTCAAAAATGGGTTGCCGTCTTCTACTCGGCGACCGTAGTGTGTACAACGTCGCAATGACCGCTCTCGGTGCAGGTGCAAGACCCTGTACCCGACTTTGAAGGAGGTGCCCGATCTGATGATGACGAAGAACCAGGAGACCACCGGTCTCGCAGCCACATGGCAGCCGTTCATGCCGTCCTTCCGCTTGGGTGCCGACCTGAGCGGTGACGCCTTCGAGCGCACCTTCGGTGGCGACCGTATGAACACCCCGGGCGGCGTGGCCGTCTCTGGCACGGGCCTGCTCATCGCGGGCATTCCCGTGTCCGAGGGGACCAGTGTGTCCGAACCCGGTGTCATCGGCGCCCTGCGCGACGAGTCCGGACTTGCCCTTGATCGCGGCAAGTTCACCGGTGGCATCCACGCCCTGAATGAAACCCGGCGCCGTTATGGCGCACTGGGGGAGTGTCCACGGAGGACACCGGCCTAGCCGGCCTTCCACTCCGTGGCCGCGGACCCCAGTAAAGGGGCCCGCGGCTTTCTTTGTATCTCCGTCAGGCCCTCCGTCCCCAAGGGGCGGGGAGTAGACGGCGACATCGCAGAGTCCAGGTCCCTCACCGGACCGGTTCCGGTGACCGAACACCGACCGCGTTGTACGAACGATCAAAGATCTTGGAGGGCACCGATGCTTGCGTCGGTCCTGGTAACGCCCCAGCTGGGTGAGGTCGACATTCCTTGCCGTCGAGAGCCGGACCTGTTCTTCGCGGAGGCTCCCGCCGATGTAGAGGCGGCGAAGACCATCTGTGGGGACTGTCCCATCAAGGAGCAGTGCCTGACGGACGCCCTGGAACGGGGTGAGCCGTGGGGCGTCTGGGGTGGGCAGCTGCTCGTCTCCGGCCAGGTCGTGGCGCGCAAGCGCCCGCGTGGTCGCCCCCGCAAGAACCCGGCCCCCGTCGCGGCCTGAGGCCACGACGACCTCGTCCCACGAAGAACGTACGACCGAGAAGGACTCGAAGAGCGATGATGCAGGAACTCATGCGAATGGTGGAGCGGACCGAGCAGGAGCCGCACGAGCACCAGCTCAGAAGGATCGGCGCCCGACAGCTGCGCGCCCGCCAGCGGGAGGAGCGCCGGGTGGAGGAAGCGATCATGGAAATCGCGTGGTCGCGGCTATGTTGACGCCGGCGCACGCGGTGAATCGGTGAACACGATCGGGCGGTCTCCTGAACCAGGGAGGCCGCCCGGTCTCGTTTCGATAACCAAAATGCCGATCGGTGCGACTCGTGGCGGGGTCGTGTGGCCTGTCTCACCACCTCGGAAGGGGCCTGGTCAGGGCAGAACGCGCTACACCGTGGTGCATTTCGATCCGGATCGGCGACCCGGACATCAGGTCGACCCAATGACATATCGGACCACGGCACACCTGTTCGGAAACGCTCCTCTGGGCTACCGTAAACTTCGTGCCCTCGAACACCAAAGTCGAGGTACGACGCAGTCCTCGTCGCCGACGTACCGTGTCGGCCTACCGGGACGGGGACACCACTGTCGTCCTCGTGCCCGCGACGTTCTCCCGCGCAGAGGAAAAGCGCTGGGTGGACCAGATGCTGCGGAAACTCGACGCGAAGGAGGGGCGGCGCCGCCGCGGCGACCGCGAACTCCACGAACGCGCCGTCGAACTCGCCGAACGCTACCTCGGCGGGAGCCGGCTCCCCGACACCGTTCGCTGGGTCGACAACCAGAACACCCGCTGGGGCTCGTGCACCCCGGACACCCGTGCCATCCGCATCTCCCGCCGTGTCGCCGGTATGCCCTCATGGGTGGTCGACTACGTGCTCGTGCACGAACTCGCCCACCTGCACATCCCGCACCACGGCCGGGACTTCTGGGAACTGGTCCGCCGCTACCCCAAGGCCGAACGGGCCCGGGGTTACCTGGAGGGCTACAGTGCCGGCAGCCGTTCCGAGGGGTGCGCCCACGCCGCCGAGGACGACGACCTCGAAGACGACGAGGTCGCCTTCGAGGACTAGCGCCACCGAGTCCTCAGCCTTCGAGAGCCTTGCCGGCCACCCGCATCTCGCGGTACGCCCGCGCCAGTAGGTACCCGCCGGCCAGCAGCAACGCGCCGAACACCAGGACGACGTAGGCCGTCGTGCCGCCCCAGGAACCGGAGACCGTCGCACGGCCGGCCACCGCGAACAGGAGCAGGGACAAGAACGCGCAGACGAGCTGCGCGGCACGGAACGAACGACGCGTGTGCCCGTACCTGATCCGGGCCGCCTCACGGGAGTCGACCCGGCCGCTCCGCTCGTCGAAGAGCAGTTCCCGGGCCGCCTTGCGCAGCCGCCGGTAGAACAGGTGGGCCACGAGCCCGCCGACCAGGGCGATGATGGTGAACAGGGACATGTCACGACCTCGGGGGTCAGGCCGGCCTCAGGGGTGGACGGGGCCGTGTGTCGTCACGGCGGCGACCGCGGCGGCGACCAGGTCGCGCACCGAGTCGTCGGTGGGTTCGGGTGGGTCCGTGACCGGGAACCAGCCCAGGTCCGCGGACTCGTCGGGGTCGCGCACCAGCACGGCGTCGTCGGGGGCCACCGCGGCGAACTGCACGTCGAGGTGGAGGCTTCCGCCACCGCAGGGGACCGAGTGCCGGTCCAGGCGGACCGGTTCGGGCAACATGGTGATCCCGGTGATGCCGGACTCCTCCGTTGCCTCCCGCAGCGCGGCCCCGACCAGGGTGGCGTCGGCGTCCTCACAGTGACCGCCGGTCTGCAACCACATCCGGTGGATCCGGTGCAGGACCAACGCGACCCGGGAGCCGTCGGCGGAGAGGATCGCCGCGCTCGCCGTCAGGTGCCCGGGCAGGCACGTGCGCCACATGGCGTCGTCGTGGGACTCCAGGTGCGCCAGGTAGGAGGTGCGCAGCTCCTCCTGCCCGGCGTCGGGGGCGGCCCAGGCGGTCAGTACCGCCCGGGCGTCCTCGTGAAGGCTCACTCGCCGCCCTTCTCGCCCTGGTCCTCGTCGCCCGGCTTGGGCCGTTCGGCCCCGTCCGGGTCGGTCAGCGACGAGATGTCGAAGTCGACGCCCTCGTCGGAGCGACCGTTCACGAAACCGTTCGGGTCGTCCAGGTCGTCGCCGGAAGGCATGAGGTCGGGGTGCTGCCACACGGCGTCGCGCCCCTCGATCCCTCGGGCCTCCTCCAAGGCGTTCCAGAGCGCCCCGGCCTCGCGCAGCCGACGTGGTCGCAGTTCCAAGCCGACCAGTGCCGCGAACGTGTGCTCGGCGGGGCCACCGGTGGCACGACGGCGCCGGGTGGTCTCGGCGAGCGCACCGGCCTGTGGAAGGCGCTCGTCCACGGCCTTGGCGACCACGGTCGCCACCCAGCCCTCGATCAGCGCCAGGGTGGTCTCCAGTCGACCCAAGGCGGCCTTCTGCTGCGGGGTGTCCTCGGGCTGGAGCAGCCCCTCGGCGCCCATCCCGCCGGACATCATCTCCTGGATCGCCTCGGGGTTGGTGAGATCGATCTCCCCGAGCTTGTCCTCCAGGCCGCTGACGTCGTACGACATCCCCGCGGCGTACTCCTCGACCAGGCGCGACAGGTGCGAGCGCAGCCACGGCACGTGCGAGTACAAGCGGTGCACGGCGGCCTCGCGGGCGGCCAGGTACAGGCGGACCTCGTCGGCGGGGATCTCCAGACCCTCGCTGAACTTCTCCACCCCGGAGGGCAGCAGTGCGGCGTTGCCCTCACCGGCGAGCGGCAGGCCGATGTCGGAGGTTCCGATCACCTCCTGGGCCAGCCCACCGATGGCCTGACCGGCCTGTTGGCCGACCATCATGCCGCCCATCTGCTGGATCATGCCGAGCAGAGGACCGGCCATGGAGGCCATCTCCTCGGGCAGGTTCTGGCCCATGGCCTGAACCGTCTTGGCGGTCAGCGGGTCGCACAGCTGCGCCCACGTGGCCATCGTCTTCTCGATCCACTCCGACCGACTCCAGGCCTGAGCGGTCTGGATCCCCGAGGGGAGGTCGGTAGCCTGGTCGAGCCACAGGTCGGCGAGGCGCAGGGCCTCCTCGATCCGTGCGTAGTCGGCGGGCGGCACACTCGGGTCCCCGATCTGGGACACGCTGTGCCGCGCGATGTTCTTGGCCATGTCCCAGTTGATTCCGGACGTCGAGGACGTCGCGGACTCCCCGGCGGGGCCGGGGGAGGGCTGGGACGACATCATGTCCGCGAATTGGCGGAGCATGTCGGCCATCTGTTGCGGATTCCCGAACGGGAACCCGTCCGGTGTTCCGGAGTCCCCCCCGCCCGGGCGGCCGCTGCCGGCACCCGAGCCGGAGTCGCCTGAACGGCGTCCGGACTCGTCATCGGGATCGTTCGGCATGCTGAAACCGAAAGGCAGGTCGCTCACAATCAGACCTCAGGCAGGATTAGGTTTGGTCTCCACTGTCACGTTAGCTGGGAGTCGCCCGGAGTGAATACCGAAAGCAGCCAGGTTCGCCCAGAGCACAGCTCCCCAGGACGGTCGGGGACGGTAGTCGCCGTCACCGGTGCCGCCACCGGGGTCGGCCGGCTTCTCGTGCAACGCCTGGCCGCGCCAGAAGGTTCCATCCGGGCCCGCGAGATCATCGCGATCGACCAGGAGTTCGCCGACCTGCGCGATGTCACCTGGCGGATCGCCGATGTCTGCGATCCGGGGTTGGTGTCCCGGTTGGAGGGCATCGACGTCCTCGTGCACACCGCCGACGACCGTTCCCTGGACACCAGACCGGCGCGCCGGCGCGAACACAACATCCTGGCGGCTCAGACCGTATTGACCGCCGCGGCCGCCTCAGGCGTCCCCAGGGTCGTCCTCGTCACCAGCAGCATGGTCTATGGAGCCGCGCCGGACAACCCCGTCCCCCTGCCCGAGGACTCCGGTCGCGTGTCGGACAACAGCGAGGGCCTGATGGGCGACTTCGCCGCGGTCGAGGAACTGGCCGAACGCGCCCGCCGCGCGCACCCGGGCCTGACGGTGACCGTCGTGCGCCCCGCGCCACTGGTCGGTCCGGAACTCGACACGCTCCTGAGCAGACACTTCGCCGCGCCCCGGCTGCTCACCGTCAAGGGCCACGAACAGCACTGGCAGTTCTGCCACGAGGACGACCTGGTCTCCGCGCTGGCCTTTTGCGCCCTGAACGGCGTGACGGGACGCGACGGCGTGGTCGCCGTGGCCTCCGAGGGATCCCTGACACAGGGGGAGGTCGAGGCGATCGCCGAGATGAAGCACTTCGAGGTCGCCGCCAACCTCGCCTTCGGTGCGGTGCGTCGCCTGCACCAGGCCCGCATCACCCCGGCCGCCGCCGGTGAGATCAAGTTCCTCGTCTACCCGTGCGTGGTGGACTGCGCCTCGTTGCGCGAGGCCGGCTGGAAGCCGACGCATGACAGCGAGTCGACCCTGCGGGTACTACTGGAGTCCAACAGCGGCAAGCACGCCATCGCCGGTCGCACCCTCGGTCGCAAGGAGGCCACCATCACCGCCGCCGCCGGTGCGGCGGGCGCGGCCGCCGCGACCATCGGAACCGTCGCCGCCATCCGTCACCTGCGCAAGCGCGGGAAGGGCTGACCCACGGTTCCACCGATCACGGCACGCGCGAACCTCGCGTGCGCCCCACCGATTGATACGGTTCACCTGTGGAAGAGATCACTCTCGCGGCAGTTCGCGAAACACCCCTGTCCGTCGACGAGGTCCTCGCGGCGGTGACCCATCCCCGGGCGGGCGGCACCGCCGTCTTCATCGGGACCGTGCGCGACCACGACCACGGTCGTGACGTGTCCGCCCTCTCCTACTCCGCGCACCCCACCGTCGAGGCCCGCCTGCGCGAGGTGATGGAGAAGGTGCTGAGCGACACCAGCGTCCCCGGGCGTCCCGTCGTACGGATGGCCGCCACCCACCGGGTCGGAGACCTGGAGATCGGCGACCTCGCCGTCGTCGTCGCGGCCGCCGCCGAGCACCGGGAAGAGGCCTTCGCGGCCTGCCGGCGACTCATCGACGACCTCAAGGCACAGGTGCCCATCTGGAAGAACCAGGCCTTCGAAGACGGCGAGACCGAATGGGTCGGCTCACCCTGAACCCTGGCCCCTGACCCCCTCCGGAGCCCCTTTTCGGGTCTCCGGGACGCTCGTGCCCGGGCGCCCTCGAATCGCCAGGGCACCAACACCGGAGGTATCCGAGGGGCTCTAAGGTATGCACATGCTTCGTCGTGCCATGACCCTTGTCGCCGCACTCGTCCTGCTTGCCGGGCTCGGGTACGGGAGTCTCCTGCTGCCCATGCCCTATCTGGTCGCGGCGCCGGGCGTCACCCTGAACACGCTCGGGGAACAGGAGGGCGGGGAGCCGATCATCGGCATCGAGGGCGCCGACGACTACGAGCACGACGGCTCGCTGTCCATGGTGACCGTGCAGTACGCCGGCGGGCCCGACCACCGGCTCAACCTCTTCACCCTCGTGACGGCGTGGCTCTCGCCCAGCCAGGCGGTCCTGCCCGAGGAACTGCTGTTCCCCGCGGGACGCTCCCAGGAGGAGGTCACCGAGCGGCAGACCGTTCAGATGAACGACTCCCAGACCGACGCGACCGCCGCCGCCCTCAACCAGCTCAACATCGACTACGAGGCGATCCCGCTGGTGGCCGAGGCCGTCGAGGACATGCCGGCGGAGGGCGTCGTGGAGTCCGGTGACCGCGTCCTGGCGGTGGACGGCGAGCCCGTCCCCACCAGTACCTCCGGTGACGACAAGGAACAGCTCGTCGGCAGCGCCTTCGTGGTCGAACACGTCGGTGACCGTGAGCCGGGCGAGCCGGTCGAACTGCTCCTGGAGCGCGACGGCGAGGAGACCGAGGTCGAGCTGGAGACCGTCGAGGGCGAGAGCGGTTCCGCCGCCGTCGGCATCCTCATCGCCGACGACATGGACTTCCCCGTCGACATCGACATCAGCGTCGGAGAGATCGGCGGACCCAGCGCGGGCATGATGTTCTCGCTCGGGATCATCGACCGCCTCAGCGAGGAGAGCATCACCGGCGGCGCCCAGGTGGCCGGCTCCGGCACCATCACCTCCGACGGCCAGGTCGGTGGGATCAGCGGTATCCCGCAGAAGATGGTCAGCGCCCAGCGCGACGGCGCCGAGTACTTCTTCGTGGCCGCCGATAGTTGTTCCCAGGTGGCCCAGTCCGCGGCCTACGGCGAACTGGACGTGGTGCGCGTCGAGACGCTCACCGACGCCATGGACGCCCTGGAGACCATCCGCGAGGGCGGTGACGATTTCCCCCGCTGCGACTAGCGCGAGGCCGCACGATGCGAAAGGGCCCCCGGCACCGGATGGTGTCGGGGGCCCGCGTATTCGCCCGGCCGGTCCCGAAGGAGGACCGAGGGGAAGGACCGGAAAGGGCGCGGGCCTCAGTTCTCGTCGAGGTCCAGGGTGAGGGCGAGGGCCGAGGTCAGCGCCGGGATCAGGTCGGGGCCGTTGAGCACCTCGTCCTCGCTGTCGTGCCCGCGCATGCGCATGGCACAGTGCCGGGAACCGTCGCGCAGCACCCCCGCCACCATGCGGATCTCCTCGGTCTCCTTGTCGGAGGTGGTGGGGTCCTCATCGGCGGCCAGGGTCTCGTCCGACCCCTTCACCACCAGCCGTTCCATGACCAGGGCACAGCCGGCCACTCCTTCGGGCCACAGGATGCTGCCCAGAGCCTCCTCCAATGGGACGTCAGGAGGCAGTTCCTCCTGCTCGACCGGGGTCAGCTCGTTCGGGTCGGTGGGGGAGTCGATCCCCAACAGACTCGCCAGAGCGGGTTCCGCTGCCAGCAGCTCACTGGTCGGGACCAGGGCGTACAGCCCCAGAGGGCGATCCCAACCCTGTTCGGCTGCGTGGCGTTCCAGGTCCATGACGGCTTCGCGAATGTTCGACACGTTTCCATGGTGGCCGATGTGGGAGCCTCGCCGCGCCCGTTCACGGCCAGTAGGGTCGCAGGGGTGCCGTCCGTTTGCGACTCCGATACACCAACGATGCAGGCTTGTCACCCGCCGAGGGGCGATTTCGGGAACCTGGCGGCCACCGAATAAGTTCTCAACATAGAGCGCCACACGCGCACCGACCGCACCTACCAAGCCAGAACGAGGGGGAGGCGTGAGCTTCCGATCGCCCGGCGCACCACCTGCGCGTATGCCTCGCCGATCAAGGTTGCTCGCGCCAGTCGCGGCGACCGTGGTCGTTATCATCGCGGGGCTGATGCTCGCCGCGAACTTCTGGACCGACTTCAAGTGGTTCAGCTCAGTCGGCTACACCAATGTCTTCCTGACCGAGCTGTGGACCCGGGTCCTACTGTTCGCGGTGGCGGCACTCGTGATGGCCGTCATCGTCGGCCTCAGCATCTTCTTCGCCTACAGGGCCCGGCCGGGCATCCGGCCGATGAGCCTGGAACAGCAGGGGCTGGACCGCTACCGGCAGTCCATCGACCCGCACCGCAAGCTCTTCTTCTGGATCGCCATCGGCGCCCTGGCGCTGTTGTCCGGCGCCGCCGCGAGCGGTGACTGGCGTTCCTACCTGCAGTTCGTGAACGGCGTGGACTTCGGTGTCGCCGACCCCGAGTTCGGCATCGACATCGCGTTCTTCGCGTTCACCTACCCGTTCCTGCGGATCCTGCTGGGCTACATGTACGCGGCGGTCATCCTGGCGTTCATCGCCGCGGTGATCGTGCACTACCTGTACGGCGGCGTCCGTCTGCAGAACGACTCCGGTCAGCGCGCCACCCCCGCGGCCCGGGTGCACCTTTCGGTGCTGCTCGGCATCTTCGTGCTGCTGCGCGCCGGTTCCTACTGGCTGGACCGTTACGGACTGGTCTTCTCCGACCGCGGCTACACGTTCGGTGCCTCCTACACCGACGTCAACGCCGTCAAGACGGCCCTCACCATCCTCACCGTCATCTCGGTGATCTGCGCGGTCCTGTTCTTCGCCAACATCGCCTTCAAGAACACGATGATCCCGGTGGCCTCCCTCGGCCTGCTGGTCCTCTCGGCGGTGGTCGTCGGCACGGCCTACCCGGAGATCGTCCAGCGCTTCCAGGTCGACCCCAACGAGCAGCGCCTGGAGAGCCCCTACATCGAACGCAACATCGAGAGCACGCGTGAGGCGTACGGTGTCGCCGACACCGAGGTGATCGACTACGACGCCACCACGGAGCTCACCCCGCAGGAGCTGGCGGCCGAGGCCGACACCATCCCCAGCGTTCGTCTGGCCGACCCGGCCGTGGTCTCGCAGACCTTCCAGCAGATGCAGCAGGTCCGTGGCTTCTACCAGTTCCCGGACGTGTTGGAGGTCGACCGCTACCCGGACTCCGAGGGCAACCTGATCGACACGATCGTCGCCGTCCGTGAACTGGACGGTCCGCCCGACGACCAGGACAACTGGCTGAACCGGCACCTGATCTACACGCACGGCTTCGGTATGGTCGCCGCCGCCGGCAACCTGATCGACGACGAGGGCCGCCCGGTCTTCACCGAGTACAACATCCCGCCGCGCGGTGAGTTGAGCGAGGTCACGGGCGAGTACGAGCCGCGGATCTACTACGGACGCGAGGGCGCCGAATACGTCATCGTCCAGGCGGAGGAGGAGTACGACCACCCCCTCGATGCCGAGAACGAGGAACCGGACGTTCCCACCCTCGAAGACGCCGTGGAGTCCAGCCCGAGCCCGAGTGCCGACGAGGCGCGTGCGCCCGCCGAGAACGAGGGTGGCGAGGAAGAGGCCCCGGCCGAGGACGCGGAAGGCGCCGAGGAAGGCTCCGGGGAGGGGTCGGAGGGCGATTCGCAGCAGTACAACCGCTACGAAGGTGACGGCGGCGTGCCGCTGAACAACTTCTTCGACCGCATCCTGTTCGCGATCAAGTACCAGGAAACGAGCATCCTGCTCAACAGCGCGATCACCGGCGACTCTCGGATCCTGTTCGAGCGTGACCCGCTGGACCGAGTCGAGAAGGTCGCGCCGTTCCTGACCGTGGACAGCCGCCCCTACCCGGCCGTGGTCGACGGCAGGGTCCAGTGGATCGTCGACGGGTACACCACCTCCGACGGTTACCCCTACGCCAATCGGATCGACTTCACCCAGGCGGTGACCGACACCTTCACCGATGGTTCCGCGCAGCAGGTCGGCGCGCTCCCCGGTAACGAGGTCAACTACATCCGCAACTCGGTGAAGGCCACCGTCGACGCCTACGACGGCACCGTCACCCTGTACGGCTGGGACGAGGAGGACCCCGTCCTGAAGACCTGGGAGGGCGCCTTCCCGGGCACGATCGTCGACAAGGACGAGATGAGCGACGAGCTCGTCCAGCACCTGCGCTACCCGGACGACCTGTTCAAGGTGCAGCGCGAGATCATGCGCGAGTACCACGTCACCGACGCCGCGTCCTACTACGGTGGTCAGGACTTCTGGTCGGTCCCCAACGACCCGACCCAGGAGGGGGAGGTCTCCGAGCCGCCCTACCGCCAGACCATCAACTTCCCCGGCTCGGAAGAGGCGAGCTTCTCGCTGACCAGCACGTTCGTGCCGCGTGGTCGTGAGAACCTGGCCGCGTTCATGGCGGTGGACAGCAACCCCGAGTCCGATGACTACGGCCAACTGAAGCTGTTGGAGCTGCCCCGCAGCACCGTGATCTTCGGCCCCGGTCAGGTGCAGAACGCGTTCGACTCCGACGCCGACGTGCGTGAGGTCCTGCTTCCGCTGGAGCAGTCCAACGCCGAGGTGACGCGAGGCAACCTGTTGACCCTGCCGTTCGCCGGCGGTCTGCTCTACGTGGAGCCCCTCTACGTGCAGGCCGGTGGTGGCGGTGCGGCGTCCTTCCCGTTGCTCCAGCAGGTCATGGTCGGCTTCGGTGAAGAGGTCGCGATCGGCAGCAACCTCCAGGACGCCCTGAACAACCTGTTCGAGGGCGGCGAGGGGCCGCTGCCGGACCCGGACGAGGAGGGCGCCGAGGACGAGGATCCGGCCGAGGGCGACTCCGACACCGGTTCCGAGGGCGACTCCGATCTCACCGAGGCCCTCAACGAGGCCGTCGACGCGTGGGAAGAGGCCCAGGAGAACAACGACGAGGCCAACGAGCGTCTGCGTGAGGCCCTTGAGGCCCTTGAGGACGCCGCGGGTGATTAGCCGCGAAGTCGAGGGCGGTAAGGCCTCGACGAGGCGTTGACGAGCGGGGCGGGTACCTTCGGGGCCCGCCCCGTCGGCTTCTCCGGGGGAGGGTGTCCCGGGTCTCCGTGCGCCGATTTGGTGTTGTCCCCACAAGCACGCTAATCTGAAGACACAACAACGCGGGGTGGAGCAGTTCGGTAGCTCGCTGGGCTCATAACCCAGAGGTCGCAGGTTCAAATCCTGTCCCCGCTACCAGGTTCGGGCCCGGAAGAAATTCCGGGCCCGGTACTTTTCTCGATTTTCGATCCCATGGATTGATAATCGGGTTCATCCACTTCAGCGCCCTGCTAGAGTGAATGAGAACCGGGTCGCTGGTAGGCCTGGTCGGGTGGGTTCTCCACCGGTTCGGCGGAAGTCGGAACGGATTTGCCACCCGGGGGTCAAGGCCCTAAAGTAGGAGACACAACAACGCGGGGTGGAGCAGTTCGGTAGCTCGCTGGGCTCATAACCCAGAGGTCGCAGGTTCAAATCCTGTCCCCGCTACCAAGGAAACACCGAGTGGAGAAATCCACCCGGTGTTTTTTCGTATACGGCTTATTCGACGGCGAAGCGACGCCGTTCCGACCGCCCGGGTGAGAAGGCGGGCGATCGGAACGGGACGGGCCTTGGGCCCGAGACCGTCGACCGGCTCAGCGGGTCCGGCCCTCCACCAGTTCCACCACGCGGTCGGCCCGTTCGGCGACCTTCGGGTCGTGCGTGACGACCACCACGGCGGAATCGTGTCCCCGGGCCTGTTCGATGAGCTGGTCCATGATCATGGTGCTGCTGGCGGCGTCCAGGGCGCCCGTGGGCTCGTCGGCGAGGAGCAACGCGGGTTCGCGGCTGAGCGCGCGAGCCAGGGCCACACGCTGCTGCTCACCGCCGGACAGCTGGTGCGGCTGGGAGTTCAGTCGGTGGCCCAGTCCCACCGACTCCAACAACTCCTTGGCCCGGGCGCGACGGCGCAGCGCCGGCACACCCGCCAGCACCAACGGCACGCCCACGTTGGCCAGGGCCGATCTCCGCTCCAACAGGTGGAACTGCTGGAAGACGAAGCCGATCCCGTCGCCGCGCAGCCGTGATCTGCGACCCTCGCGCAGGGACGTGGTGTCGATCCCGTCGAAGGTGTAGGAACCCGAACTGGGCGTGTCGAGCAACCCCAGTACGTTCAGCAACGTGGACTTGCCCGAGCCCGACTGACCGATGATCGCCACGACCTCGCCGCGGGCCACATCGAAGGCGCAGTCGCGCAGCACGTCGATGCGAGTGCCCGACACCACGAAGTGTCGGGTCAGCCCCTCGATCCGCAGGAGCGGGGTCGTGGCCCCAGGGGCGCGGACCGCCACGGGCAGGGGAGTGTCGAGCGACATCTAGCCCTCCTCCTCAAGGCCCTCGTCGTAGAACTCGTCGTCGAGCTCTTCGTCCAACGGGGCCTCGGGCACGTCGAACCGCGAATCCAGCGGAACCGGGTCGAGGACCTGCTCGCCCACGCTCAACCCCTCGGTGACCTCGATCGACCGTCCATCGGACATGCCCAGGGAGACCTCGCGGACCTCCTCGGAGCCACCGTCGTCGACCACGACGACCTCGCCCGATTCGACGTTGCCGCGCACCGCGGTCACCGGGACGACCACCACGTTCTCGACCTCCCCGGTGCTCACCGAGAGCTTGCCCTGGACCCCGTCGAAGACCGTCAGGTCGGAGGGGACCCGGCAGGTCAGCTGTGAGCCGCCGCCACCCCCGTCGCCCTCGGGGCCTTCCTCACCGGAGTCCTCCTGTTCGGCGGTTCCCAGCCCGATGAACTCGCATTCGGCGGCGGGCGGTCCCTTGTCGACCTGGAGCATGATCTCGCCGGGGTCCTCGTAGAACCGGTACAGGTCGTTGGCGGGCACCTGGGCGACCGCGTGGAACTCCCCGGTGGTGACCGAGGCGATCTTGGCGCCGGGCTCCAGTACGTCGTCCACCCGGACGTCCTCCAGGCCCGACACGGTGCCGCTCACGGGCGCGTACAGGGTGACCTCGCGGGTTCCGGAGGAAGAATCGCCTTCCTCGGCGTCGGGGGCGGGTTCGGCGGGCAGCGAGACGTTGACGACCGGGGCGCCCTCCTCCACGGTGGCTCCGTCGTCCAGCCACAGGCGGGTGACGGTACCGCCCTGGCGCGCCTCGACGGGTTCACCCGGTTCCTGCTGGACGGTGGCGTCCAGGACCAGCTGCGAACTGACCGTGCCCAGCGCGACCTCCACCGGTTCCCCGCTCACGTCCGCGGCGGCGCCGACGACGTCCTCGTCCGTGGGCGCCGAGCCCATGCGCGACAGCAGGAGGTAACCCGAGCCGACCAGTCCCAGCAGCAGGGCCGCGACCGCGCCGACGATGATCCACTTCTTCACTGTTTCTCCTATTCCCGCAGCCCGGCGACGACGGACGCGCGCAGCGCCCGCATCGCGGGGATGATCCCGGCCAAGAGACCGACGAAGGCGGCGCTGGTCAGACCGACCAGCACAGCCGATGGGGGTACGGCCATGGTGATGTCCGGCGGCAGCGCGACGAAGTTCCCGATGATCGCCCCCGCCGCCGCGACCAGGGCGAACGACAGCAGCAGGGCGATGATCCCGGCGACCACCGAGACCACGACGGACTCCATGACCACCGCCACGAACAACGTGAACCGGCTCGCGCCCAGGGCACGGTAGGTGGCCAGTTCACGGCGGCGTTCTCGGACGGTGACCAGTCCGACGTTGAGCACTCCGAGCAGCCCCGTGGTGAGGGTGATGCCGGCGACGACGAGCAGCCCCACCGACATGGCGGTGATGACGATGTCCGTCTCCGCGGCGAAGTCGCTGCGATAGGCGAAGTACTCGAAATGTTCGTCGGTACTCCACCGCCACCGCGCCGACTCCATGCGTTCGGTGAACTCGGTACCGCCGGTCATCTGGTCGGCCGCGCTGTCGGAGGGATCCAGCCGGGCCAGGTGTGTGATCCCCAGGTCCTCACCTCCCTCCTGGAAACCCCCGATATCGGGGTCCCAGGCGGGGCCGAAGATGATCTCCTCGGAAACGGGGGAGCGCAACAGGTAAGCGGAGTACCAGTCGCCGTCCAGGGCGGAACCCTCGGAGACGCCGACCACCCGCACGTCGATCCAGTGATCGGTGCCCATCTGGAGTTCGGTCCCGTCGCCGAGGGTGTCGGCGAGGGACTGGTTGACCACCAGGACCGGGGCGCGTGACTCCTGGTCGGCCTCGGTGAACCAGCGGCCCTGGGCGATGTTGATCCGTCTGATGTCGGAGAGGGTGGCGTCCACCCCGGTGACGCTCACGGATTCGATGACCCCGTCGCCCGAACGAAAGAGGGTCTCGTTCTGGGGAGCCTGGTACAGCGAGACGTCCTGGGCGCCGGCGCGGGCCAGGTCCTCCTCGTAGGCGGCCATGTCGCTGATGGGGTTGTAGGCCATGGCTTCGAGGGTGGCCGCGCGTCCGGCGTTGGCCTCGCTGAAGGCGGTGGCGTAACGCTGACCGAGGTCGCCGGCGGTGACGACCATGATCAACGCGCCGACACCGACGACGATCCCCGCGCAGGAAAGGATGGTTCGGGCGACGTTGGCCCGAGAACCGGCGAAGGCCAGCACGATCCCGGCGGTGAGGGAACGCAGCATGGAGCCCCTTCCCGTGTGTATGTAGGACCCGGCGCGGTGGTATCGGTGGCGCCGGGGCGGCCCGAGAGGGCGGGCCGTCAACAGACTCATCGCGGGGAAGGGGGTTCTCGGTTCACATCGAGAGCTTTTTCGGCCGGCCGGATCCGGCCACCGAGAGTGAGGGCGGGTCTCAGTCGACCTCGAAACCGTCGCACGTAATGGGGTCGCCGGCGTCGTCGGTCCACAGCACGGTGTGCGCACCGCTCGTGGTGGGGCCGGCGTCGAAGTCGTCGGGGAAGACCAGGGAGGCCCACTCGTCCCGACCGAGGTCGATCTCGGCGGAGGCGGTCTCGCCGTCGGGGGTGGTCACGGTCGCGACGACGCTCCGGGCGGGGCCGCCGGCGGCGTCGGACAGGCCGATCTCGGCGGGCTCTCCGGCTTCGAGGGCGACGCGAGGGGCCTGGCTGCGCCAGTCCCCGGCGACCCGGGGGTCCACCGCGGGGGCGCACGCGAAGTCGTCCGGGTCGTAGAGGGAACCGGACGTACCGAGCCCCGGCAGGCCGGTGTCGGCGGAGTCGCGCACGCTCTCGGCGATCATCTCGCTGAGCTGCCGGGGGCTGTGACCGTGGCCGTCGGTGCCGCAGGCGGTGGCCAGGAGGAGGACCGCCCCGCAGAGCACGATCGCGCGCCGTGGATGGGTTGTCGTGGTCAGCACACAGCGCACGCTACTACGTAACGTGTTCATGTGTGCGCGGAGCGTGTCCTCAGTGGTGGCGCAGTGGGGTGGGTCCGCCGTTGAGCCAGGTCAGCGCCTGGTCGTGGAGCACACCGTTGCTGCACACCAGGGGGCCGCCGTCGACGAAGCCCTCACCGCGCAGGTCGGTGGCGCGCCCACCGGCCTCCTCCAGGATGATCGGCAGCGGAGCGGCGTCCCACAGCGACAGTTCGGGTTCGGCGGCGATGTCCACGGTGCCCTCCGCGACCATCACGTGCGACCAGAAGTCACCGTAGGCGCGGGTCCGCCAGACCGAACGGGTCAGACCGAGGAACGACTCCAGACGGCCCTGTTCCTCCCAGCCGGTCAGCGACGAGTAGCTGAACGAGGCGTCCGACAGCTCGCTCACCTTGGAGACCTGACAGCGCGAGGCCTTGGACAGACTGCGGCCGGACCAGGTGCCACCTCCCTTGGAGGCCCACCAACGGCGGTGCAGGGCCGGTGCGGAGATCAGGCCGACCACCGGCCGGTCGCCCTCCAACAGGGCGATGAGGGTCGCCCACACCGGGACACCCCGAACGTAGTTCTTGGTGCCGTCGATGGGGTCGATGACCCACACCCGGTTGCTGTTCCCGCTCTTGCCGTACTCCTCGCCGACCACCGCGTCCCGGGGGCGCGCACGAGAGAGCACACTGCGCAGTGTCTCTTCGACGGTGCGGTCGGCCTCGGTGACCGGAGTGAGGTCCGGTTTGGTCTCGACGACCAGATCCAGCGCGCGGAAATGCTTCATCGCGATGTCGTCGGCGGAGTCGGCGAGCACGTGGGCCAGCCGCAGATCATCGTCAAAGGACACCATGGCCGGTAACGCTACCGTCCCGGGCACGAACATGGCCAAAGCGGCACCCGCACGTGATCAGAGTGTTAGGGGACGTGGGTCGAGGAGAGAGCACCCTTATCGCGGAAGCGGTATCCGGGCGGCTGCGAGGATGGGGGCATGGAAACCGTGAGCGGAGACAGACGCGGTGGGGTGAGCACCGGCGCGCGCGAACGGCTGCTGGACGCGGCCTACGCCGAGGTGCTCGCCGGCCACTGGGGTGAGCGTCGGATGGTCGACATCGCCACGGCCGCCGGTGTGTCCAGACAGACCCTCTACAACGTGTTCGGCAGCAAGGAGGGACTGCTCCAGACGGTGGTGGTGCGCGAGGTGAACACACTCCTGGACGAGGTCGTCCGGGTGCTGGAAGCCGAGGGGCACGACCCCGCGCACGCCGTCAGCCGTACCACCCGCATGGTCCTGCTGGCGGCCAGGGACAACCCGCTGTTGCGGTCCGTGGTCACCGGCGACGACGAACTGCTCCCCGTGCTGACCACCCGGGCCGAGCCCCTCATGGACCTCCTCGGGGAACGGATCTTCCGGACGCTGCGGGAGCGCTGCCCGACCGCCGAGCCGTCGGTCACCGAGGCGGTGGCCGACGTCACCCTGAGGCTGATCGTCTCCTACTCGCTGCAGCCCATCGACCCCGACCGCGCCGCGCGCCGTGTCGAGATGGTCGTCCACGGCATGCTCTCGGTGGAACGCTGAGGAAGGGCGGCCAGGGCACCCGGACCCGCTTCGCGCCGACCGGTGTGGCCGGGCCGGACGATCAGGAGCGCGGATCGGCCGGGGCGGCGGGTTCGGTGTCGTCCTCGCCCTCGCGGCTGCTCAACAGCCGACGCAACGAGGCCACCCGGTCCGTGTCGATCTCGCCCCGCTCCAGGGCCGCGGAGATGGCGCAGCCGGGCGCGTCCTCTTGGTGGGTGCACTCCGGTGGGCAGTCCACGGCGAACTCGTCGAGGTCGTGGAAGCCCGCGACGATGTCGTCCGGGTCGATGTGCGCCAACCCGAAGCTGCGCACCCCCGGGGTGTCGATCAGCCAGCCGCCCTCGAACTCCAGGGCCGAGGCCGAAGTGGACGTGTGACGACCGCGTCCGGTGACCGCGTTGACGTGCCCGACGGCCCGTTCGGCGCTCGGGACCAGCCGGTTGACCAGGGTGGACTTGCCCACCCCGGACGAACCCACGAACACGGTGGTCCGCCCGGCCAGGCGTGCGCGGAGCCCGCTCGGATCCTGGTCCGGGCCCAGTACCTCGTAGGGCAGCCCGAGGGGTTCGTAGACGCCGAGCATCTCGTCGGGGGAGGCCAGGTCGGCCTTGGTCAGGCACAGCAGGGGTTCCAGCCCGGCGTCGTAGGCGGCCACCAGGCACCGGTCCACGAAGCGCGGTTGCGGCGCGGGGTCGGCCAGCGCGCACACGATGGCGAGCTGGTCGGCGTTGGCCACGATCACCCGCTCCACCGGATCGGTGTCGTCGGCGGTGCGCCTGAGCACGGACTCACGTTCGCGAACCCGGACCACCCGGGCCAGGGTGTCGGGCCTGCCGGACAGGTCGCCGACCAGGTCCACCCTGTCGCCGACCACGATGGAGCCCCGGCCCAACTCGCGGGCCTTCATCGCCACCACGGGCACCCGGTCCACCAGACAGCGGTACCGGCCCCGGTCCACGGCGGTGACCAGTCCCTCCCGGGCGTTCTCGTGCTTGGGCCGCTTGCTGGTGCGGGGTCTGGACCCACCCCGGGCGCGCACCCGGATGTCGTCCTCGTCGAGGTGACGTCCTCCGCCTCGTGTGCGACTCAAGACAGGACCTCGGACCACAGTCCCGGGAAATCGGGGATGGTCTTGCGGGTGGTGGCGATGTTCTCCACCTCCACCCCGGGCACCGCCAGCCCGATCACCGCTCCGGACGTGGCCATCCGGTGGTCGTCGTAGGAGTGGAACACCCCGCCGTGCAACGGACGTGGGCGGATCACCAGCCCGTCGGGCAGCTCCTCGGCGTCCCCACCGAGCCGGTTGATCTCGGTGGCCAGGGCCGCGATGCGGTCGGTCTCGTGCCGGCGCAGGTGGGCGATACCGGTCAGTCGGGACGGGGAGTCGGCCAGGGCGGCCAGCACGGCGATGGTGGGGCTGAGTTCACCGACGTCGTGCAGGTCGGCGGTGATGCCGTGGATCGCCCCGGTTCCGCGCACGGTCAAGCCGCCATCGGCGGTACGGGAGACCTCGCCGCCCATCCTGGTGAGCAACCCGCGCAGGGCGTCACCGGCCTGGGTGGTGTGCTCCGGCCACCCGTCGACGGTCACCTCGCCCTTGGAGACCAGGGCCGCGGCGAGGAAGGGAGCGGCGTTGGACAGGTCCGGGTCGACGGTGATCTCGGTGGCGCGCAGCGGGCCGGGGGCCACCTTCCAGGAGTTCTTCCCGGTGGTGATCTCGGCCCCGGCGGCGCGCAGCATCTCGATCGTCATGTCCACGTGTGGCTGGGAGGGCATCGGCGGGCCCTGATGGCGCAGGTGGATCCCCTCGGTGAAGCGGGCGCCGCCGAGCAGCAGCGCGGACACGAACTGGGAGGAACCCGAGGCGTCCAGCACGACCTCGCCACCACGCACGGAACCGGTGCCGTGGATGGTCAGCGGGAACGCGCCGCGCCCCTCGTCGTCGATGTCGGCCCCCAGCGCGCGCAGGGCGCCGAGGAGTTCGCCCACCGGCCGTTCACGGGCCCGTGGATCGCCGTCGAAACGCACGTCCCCCGAGGCCAGGGCCGCCAGGGGTGGCACGAAGCGCATGACCGTGCCCGCGTTGCCCACGTCCACCGTGGCCGGGCCGCGCAGCGGGGCGGGGGTGATGGACAGGTCCGGTGCGGCCGGATCGTTCGAGGGCACCTCGGTCACGGTGACGCCCAGCGCCCGCAGCGCGCCCACCATGAGTTCGCTGTCCCGGCTCACCAGGGGGGCGCGCACCAGGCACGGCTCCTCCGACAGGGCCGCGATGACCAGGGCCCGGTTGGTGATGGACTTGGATCCGGGCAGGCGGATCCGGGCGTGCAGCGGGGCGCCCGCGGTGGGCGCGGGCCAGTGCTCCCCGATGGGGGTGTCGTTCCGGTGGGACGGCGTGGACGCGGAATCAGGCATGGTCCAAGGTTATCGGTCCGGGGCCCGACCTGGAGGATCACTCGTCCGGCCTGTGGACGACCGGGGCGGCGGGCCGACCACGGACGGGAGGCCGGAACGTCCCACGTATCCTTGATCGCGCCATGGTGTATCTGGATCACGCAGCCACGACCGACGTCCGCCCCGAGGTGATCGCCGAGATCTCGGCGCAGCTCGGTGCCCTCGGTAACCCGTCCTCCCTGCACGGACACGGCCGTGCCGCCCGCCGAACGGTGGAGGAGGCGCGCGAGTCGATCGCGGCGGCGGTCGGCGCGACCCCGCACGAGGTCGTCTTCACCGCCGGCGGTACCGAGTCGAACAACATCGCCATCAAGGGCCTGTATTGGGCCCGTAACGCCGAGGACCCCGCACGCACCCGGCTCCTGGTCAGCGCCGTGGAACACCACGCCGCCCTCGATCCGGCCCGGTGGATGGCCGACCACCAGGGCGCCGTGTACGAGGAACTTCCGGTGGACGCGGTCGGCCGGGTGAGCCCGAGCACGCTGCGCGCCGCCATCGAACGCGACCCCGGATCGGTGGCCGTGGTGTCGGTGATGTGGGCCAACAACGAGATCGGCACCCTGCAGCCGGTTCGGGAACTGGCCGCGGTCGCCGCCGAGTTCGGTGTCCCCTTTCACACCGACGCGGTCCAGGCCGTGGGCGTGGAGGACGTGGACTTCGCCGGCAGCGGGGTGAGCGCGCTGACCCTGAGCGGCCACAAGCTCGGTGGCCCGGTGGGCGCCGGTGCCCTGGTCCTGGCACGAGGCCTGACCCCGACCCCGGTCCTGCACGGTGGCGGTCAGGAACGCGACATCCGTTCCGGCACCCTGGCCGCACCGCTCACCCGTGGTCTGGCGACCGCGGTGGGCTTGGCGGTCTCCGAGCGCAGGGAGCACGCCAAACACCTGGCGTCCCTGCGCGACGAACTGGAGGCCGGCGTCCACGCGGCCGTCCCGGACGTGGTGGTCAACGGCGACACCGACCGGCGGTTGCCCGGCATCGCCCACCTGTCCTTCCCCGGCTGTGAGGGCGACGCCCTGTTGATGCTCCTCGACGCCCGAGGCGTCTCCTGCTCGACGGGTTCGGCCTGTTCGGCGGGGGTCGCCCAGCCCAGTCACGTGTTGTTGGCCACCGGGGCCGACACCGAGATGGCGCTGAGCAGCCTGCGCCTGTCCCTGGGGCGGACCTCCACCACGCAGGACGTGGCACGGCTGGTCGCGGAGATCGGCCCGGCGGTCGAGCGCGCTCGTGCCGCCCGCGCCAAGCGCCGCCGCTGACCCACCCCCGAACGGCCCGACCGTGACGGACCGCATACGCGAGGCGGGCCGCACACGAAACACGAAAAGGGGTGGCGGGACCCCGTCCCACCACCCCTGGACGTTCGTCGAACCTTCGTCCGACGCCACCGGGTGTTCGCCGCAGCGTCAGTCGTCGGCGCGGTCGATGGTGACCGACTCCAGCACGACGTCGCTGTTCGGCTTGTCGTTGGCGTCGGTCTCCACGGCGGAGATCGCGTCCACGATCTCCATCGACTCCTCGTCGGCGACCTTGCCGAAGATCGTGTGCATGTTGTTCAGGTGCGGGGTCGGCTCGACCGTGATGAAGAACTGGGAGCCGTTGGTGGCCGGACCCGAGTTGGCCATGGCCAGCATGCCCGGTTCGTCGAAGGTCAGACCGGAGTCGAACTCGTCGGGGAACTGGTAGCCGGGTCCGCCGCGGCCGGTGCCCTCCGGGTCGCCGCCCTGGAGCATGAAGTCCGGGATGATCCGGTGGAAGATCGTCCCGTCGTAGAACCGCTCCTCGCCCGTCTCCGGGTTGGTCGCGAGACCGCCCTCGGCCAGGCCGACGAAGTTGGCGACGGTGATGGGGGCGTCGTCGGGCAGCAGCTCCAGTGCGATGTCGCCCTCGCTGGTGTGCAGGGTCGCGCCCTCCACCCCGGTGATGTCCACCTCGGCGGGCAGCGGGGATTCCTCCGAGGCTTCGGGGGACGGGGAGTCGGTCTCCGGTGCGGGTTCCTCGGACTGGCAGGCCGCGGTGGCGAACAAGGCGGTGCAGGCGAGGATCGATACCGGCAGAGTCAAGCGGTTCATCGGGTTCACTTCCGGAAGGTCAGGTTCGCGGCGGGGCGGCTTCAGCGTACTGCGAATTCGGACGGCCCAGATGTTCGGGACCTATCCGTCCGAACCCCCCGTGGCGCTCAGGGCGAGGACTCCGTCGGGTCCTCGTCGACGTCGCGTTCGCCCTGTTCGAGGCCTTCCTCCCGCTGCTCCCGCCGCCGTTCGAGGCGTTCGCGTTCCTCGCGGGCCTGCAACTCCCTGGCCCGAGCGCGCTGCTCCTCGGCCCGCTCGCGGCACTGCCGCAGGAACGCCTCGTCCTCCTCGGTGGTGGAGGCGCGTGCCCTGCTCGGGTGGTCGTACTCGGGGAACGGCGAGGGCGGCCCCACCGGACCCTCGACGGACGTTCGTTCACGGCGAGGGCGGCCCAGGAGGAACCACGCCGCGGCGCCGATCTTCGGCAGTAACAGGACGATCACCGCCCAAGCGGGCTTGGGCAGGAGGCGGACCCCTTCCGCTTCGGAACCGATGACGTCGAAGAGCACGTAGACCCAGAACACCAGTGACAGGACCGTGGCGATGAGGGCGAGGTAGACCAACAGACCTTCCAATCGGGGGAAACACTCGACAGGGGAAGAACGACATCGCGGACTTTGTGTTGACTTGTCACGGATGGCCGCACCCGTCGAGTCGCTTGACCGGCCACCCGGGGGCAAGAGAAGGTCGAAGCCCGGGGGCTGGGGCGTCGCAACGAGGGTACGTCACTCCAGGCCCCCAGAGGTGTCGGCAGAATCGGGAGAGGTCATGGGCATGAATTCGACGTTGCCGTCGGCGATGTGGCTCCCCTTCGGGGCTCGGATCCTACGTGCCCGCTCCGCCCGAGGGCTCTCACGCAGCGAGCTCGCCAGGAGCGTCGGGGTCACCGACGACAAGCTCCGCGAGGTGGAGGACGCGCATTGCAGACCGGCCCGTTCCCTGGTCGAACGGGTCGACACCGCCCTGGGCACCGAGCACCAACTACTCGACGCCTGGGCCATCGCGTTGCAGGCGGAGGCCTTCCCCAACGAGTTCGGCGACATGAGGGAACTCGGCACCCACGCCGCGCGGTTGTGGGAACACCAGCCCATGACCGTTCCGGTGTTCCTACGTACCCGTGAATACTCGCGGGCGGTGCTGGGCCCGCGGCACTCCGACCTGGAGCCGGACGACATCGAGGCCATGGTGGACGAGGAGATGGCCTACCGCGCGGCGATGACCGGCCCCGAGGGTCCGGCGTTGCGGGTGGTCGTCAACGAATCGGTGCTGCGTCGGCCCCAGGGCGGGGCGGCGGTCCTCAACGGTCAACGCGACTTCCTCGCCGACCTGGTCGAGGCGGGCATCGTCGACCTCGCGACCATCCCCGAGGACACCCCGTACCACCCGGGGCTGGGTGGCGCGTTCCGGATCATGGAGTTCGCCGACCGGCCCAGCATGGTCTACGCCTTCGCCACCCAGGGCGGTGATCTCACCGGCGACAGTGAGGACGTCGGACACTGCCGGAAGGTGCGCGACTCCATCGAGGAGGCGAGCGTCGAGCTCACCCCCGACTCCGAACTGCTCACCGCTCGCCGGCCCGAGGGATGATCCCACGAGCGGGTCGTTGGATGATCGGTGCGGTAATGGTCTTGGGTGCGTACCCGGGCATGGGCTAGGTTGCCGGCCATGGATATCGCTATCACTTCCGGATACGTCGTGCCCGTCGCGGGGGACCCCATCGAGGGCGGGACGGTCCTGATCTCCGACGGTCGCATCACCGCGGTGGGGACGGCGGACGAGATCGCCGTCCCCGAGGGGGCCGAGGTCGTCGACGCCGCGGGCCAGTGGGTCCTGCCCGGCTTCGTCGAGGCGCACGGGCACGTCGGCATCCACGAGGAGACCATCGGCTGGGCCGGTGACGACACCAACGAGATGACCGACCCCAACGGCGCCCGCATGCGTGCCATCGACGCCATCAACCCCGCCGACCAGGGGTTCGTCGACGCGCTGTCGGGCGGTGTCACCAGCTCCGTGATCAAGCCCGGCTCGGGTAACCCCATCGGCGGCCGCACCGTCGCCATCAAGATGTGGGGTCGCAGCGTCGAGGACCGTCTGCTCAAGGAACCCGTCAGCGTCAAGAGTGCCCTGGGCGAGAACCCCAAGCGCGTCTACGGCAACAAGGACTCACTCCCCTCCACCCGGCAGGGTGTGGCCGCGGTCATCCGCGACGCCTTCACCAAGGCCCAGGACTACAAGGTCAAGCGGGACCACGCCACCGAGGAGGGCAAGCCCTTCGACCGTGACAACACGTTGGAGACCCTGGTCCAGGTGCTGGACGGCGAAGTGCCCTGGTGCCAGCACGTGCACCGCGCCGACGACATGCACACCGCGATGCGTCTGGCGGACGAGTTCGGCTACCGGCTCATCATCAACCACTGCACCGAGGGCCACCTGCTGGCCGACGAGATCGCCGCGCGCGACATCCCCGTCATCACCGGCCCGCTGATGACCTCCCGTTCCAAGGTGGAGGTCGGCAATCGGACCCTGGCCAACCCCGGCATCCTGGACCGTGCCGGCGTCAAGGTCGCCCTCACCACCGACGCCCCGGTCATCCCGGTGGAGTTCCTCGTCTACCAGGCGATCCTGTGCGTGAAGGAGGGGATGGACCGCGACTCCGCGATCCGCGCCCTGACCATCAACCCCGCCGAGATCATGGGCCTGGACGACCGTGTGGGTTCCCTCAAGCCCGGCCTGGACGCCGACGTGGTGGTCTGGTCCGGCGACCCGCTCGACATCATGAGCCGTGCCCTGCGCGTGTTCGTGAGCGGTCGCCAGGTGTACACCTACGACCGGGAACGTCGCGAGGGCATCGCCCTGGACCCCTACTACCGGGAGCCCTGAGCACCGGCGTCACCCGCGCCGCGCGCTCCTTCGTCTAAGGAGGGAACGGGCGATCTGAGGCATCCGCGAGGCCGCGGCCGACCCGTCTAAGGGGGCCGCGGCCTCGCGCTTCGATGAGGTCTTCCGATGTGCCGCGGGGGTCCTTAGACCGAGTCTGGGATCAGCCGGGGGAACGGCCCCCGGCCGGTGAACCCCCGGAGAACCCCATGCACCCCGACCACAGCGCCCAGGCCGCCGATCAGTACCGCGCCGAGATGGAGCGGATCGCCCGCGAGGAACGGGCGGCCCGTGAGGCCGCCCGTGCCGACAAGGAACGCGGCGACCGCGAACGCGCCAAGGGCCGAGACCCCGACCATGACCTCGTGGTGTGAACCCTCGGAGTCGTCCGCTCAGTCCACCCGTCGGAAGGGCGCGTCGCCCTCGGGAACCCATCCGTACACCACGCTCACCCGTTCGGTCCCCAACCGCTTGAGGAATCGCTCCTCCTCGCCGGCGGCCGGGGCGGGGGTCAACACCAGCGGAACACCGGAGACGATCGCGGCGGTGAGCACCGACAGGTCCTCGCCCAGGGCCGTCAACGGGGCGTCGGAGGCGACCACCACGGCCAGCCGGTCGCCCTCGGCCAGCCCCCAGGCCTCGGCGCGGGCCCGGCCGGCGGCAACCACCTCGGCGCCGGTCAGCGCGCGCTCGCCCACCTCCAGCGCGGTCTCGCCGGCATCGACGGGATAGGGCTGGAAGTGGTCGCCGTGCCCGCGAACCTCCACCGTGTAGTCGGTGACCATCGCGGGCACCTCCTTGAGCGGCATGCCCAGGGAATCGAGGGAGGTGCCCACGACCTCCTCCGCGCCGCTGTCCTGAGCCGCCGTCAGCAGGTCGGGGCCGGCCACCGACACCTCGGTGTTCGGGGCCACCTCACCCGAACCGTCCAGTACCGCCGACGCGCCCACCGACCAGCAGGACAGCAGCCACGCCATCGACTGCCAGTGCGGCGGCAGGGCCACCGCCACCCGGTCGCCGGGCTGGGTGCCGAAGCCGTCCACCAGCATGTTCGAGGTCTTGGAGACCCAGTTGTCCAGGGTGGCCCGGGACAGCTCCACCCGGTCCCCGAGATCGTCGTAGGAGGTCACGAACGGGCGGGCGGGATCGGCTGAGACGAGAGCGCGCCACAGCGGCGCGGGAGAATCGGACATGGCCCTCATGGTAGGAGCCCCGGGGGAGCGGAGGACGACCGTGGCCGGTGCCACGGCCCCGTCGGGAAGAGGGCGTGCGGGCGGTGCCGGTGTGCGTACCGGTGCCGGAAGTGCCAGAGTTGCCCCATGCGCTTGCTTCCCGGACGGTTCCTCGCCCGTGTGACCGCGCTCCCCGCGATCGCCCTCTCGGCCTGGCTCCTCGTAGCCTTCCCCTTGCTGGTCGCGGGCTGGTTCACTCCGCTGCTCGGGCTCCTTCTGGGGGCGCCCGCGGTGTTGGTGGCCTGCGCGCTGTCGCCCCGCCTGATCCCCGACCTCGACGAGGACCACCTCTCGTGGTGGCCGGTGGTGGCGGTGCTGCTCATCACGGTCGCCTTCGCCGTGGTCCAGATCGCCTACCACGCCGAGGCGTTGGTCATTCGCCGTGATCCCGCCTCCTACGCCATGTACACGTCGTGGATCGCGGAGAACGGGTTCCTGCCCATCCCGCAGCAGCGCGAACTCATAGCCGGTGACGATCCGGCGCTCAACTACCGGAGCCTGGCCCATTACGAGCGCGACGACGTCATCTGGCCACAGTTCATGGCGGGCGCCCCCCTGGTGCTGTCGATCGGCTACTGGCTGGGCGGGCTCGACGGCATGCTCGTCGCCACCCCCATCCTCGGCGCGCTCGGGGTCCTCACCTTCGCCGGGCTCACCGCCCGCCTGGTCGGGGCGCGTTGGGCGCCCCTGGCCGCGCTGGTGCTGGCGGTCTGCCTGCCCCAACAGTGGGTCAGCAGGTTCACCTACAGCGAGCCGCTCGCCCAGATCCTGCTTCTGGGCGGCCTGATCATCGCGTTCGACGCCCTGAGCCGAAGACGCGCCCTCACCGACGGGTGGGGAGCGGGCCACACGCTCGCCGCGATCGCCGGGGTGGTGCTCGGTCTCGGGGTGTTGGTGCGCATCGACGCCATCCGCGACCTGTTGCCGGTGATCGGGTTCGTCGGACTGTTCCTGGTGGCCCGGCGCGGTCAGGCCCTGCCCCTGCTCGGCGGGCTCGTCGTGGGCGTGGTCTACGGGTTGGTCGCGGGGTACGGCTACTCGCTGCCCTACCTGGAGTACCTGTCGGATTCGATGAACCCGCTGCTGCTCATCAGCTCGGTCGTCATCTTCATCACCGTCGTCCTCACCGCCGCGCTCTGGCGGTACGGACTGCCGCACACCGAACGGGTCCGGTGGCTGCCGAACGCGGTCGGCCTGCTCGCGATCCTCGTCATGGTGGGTTTCGCGATCCGCCCGTTGCTGTGGCCGGACTACGGCCACGGCAGCGACTTCACCGACCAGTGGGTCGCGGCGGTCCAACAGACGGAGGGGCTGCCGATCGAGGGCAGTCGCACCTACTACGACATGAGCCTGTACTGGGTGGGCTGGTACGTGGGGCTGGGCACCGTGATGTTCGCGGCCCTCGGGGTCGCCCTGGTGCTGCGCCGACTCACGCTCCGTCGCGACACACAGTGGTTGTTGCCCGCGATGCTGCTCGTGTGGACGGTCGCCACGACCCTGCTGCGTCCGGCCATCACACCGGACCACCCCTGGGCCAGTCGTCGGCTGATCGTGCTGGTCATCCCGGCCTTCATCCTTTTCGCGCTGTGGTTCCTGGCCTGGCTCACCCGCTACTGCGAACGGTCCGTCCGGTACGGCCACGGCGGCCCGCTCGCCCGCTCGCTACCGGCGGTGGTGGCCGCGGGGGCGGCCGTCGCCATGCTCGGCCCCACCCTGGTCACCTCCGCCGCCGGGATCATGGGGTACCGGCAGGACATCGGAACGGTCGCGGCGACCGAACGCCTGTGCGCGTCACTACCGCGGGACGCCTCGGTCATCGTGGTGGACTCGGGGATGGCGGGCGCCTACATGCCGTTGCTCCGCAACGTGTGCGGGGCGCCCACCGCGGCCATGGACGCGCCCGACGAGGAATCGGTGGACCGGGTGGTGGGCGCCGTCTACGAACGGGACCGCACCCCCGTGCTCGCCGCGCCGGAGTGGAACCAACTGGACGAGGTCACCGACGCCGACGAGGCCGAACGCGACTTCTACGTCGTCGCCGACATGGACCCGAGTACGCTCATGGAACCCCCCACCGGTTCCTGGGATTTCCGCGGCAGTGTCTGGACGGTCGTTCCGGAACCCCCGGGATGAGACTTTTCGAGCCCCCACGGCGGTGCCCCGAACCACCGCCCGCCGTTTCCGACAAACCCGCTCCGTCGAGAAGAACACGATGAGTCACGCCGACACCGAACAACCGCGCGAGCGCGCCGACGAACCTCCCGTCCGGGTCACCATCGTCCTGCCCTGTTTCAACGAGGAGGACCACGTCGTCGACGAGGTCAAGCGGATCTGCTCGGCCATGGACGCCTCCGGGTACGGGTACGAACTGCTCGCCGTGGACGACGCCTCCGCCGACGGCACCCTGGACCGCCTGCGCGAGGTCGAACACCTCTTTCCGCGCATGCGAGTGGTCGCCTTCGGACACAACGGAGGCGCCGGCACCGTGAGACGGATCGGCAGCCAACGGGCCCGGGGCGAGTTCGTGGTGTGGACCGACGCGGACATGACCTACCCCAACGAGCGCATCCCCGAACTGGTGGCCATGCTCGAAGCCGACCCCGAGATCGACCAGGTCGTCGGCGCGCGCACCCAGGAGATGGGCACCCACAAGGCGCTGCGGGTCCCCGCCAAGTGGGTGATCCGCAAGATCGCCGAACGCCTCACCAACACCCCCATCCCCGACCTCAACTCCGGGCTCCGGGTGTTCCGCCGGGACGTGGCCCGCCCCTACCTGCGTCTGCTGCCGCCCGGGTTCTCCTGCGTCACCACCATCACGCTGGCGTTCCTGTCCAACCAGCACCAGATCAGGTACGTGCCCATCGAGTACGCCAAGCGCGCCGGAACCTCCAAGTTCCACTTCGTGAGCGACGCCTACCGGTACATCCTCCAGGTGTTGCGCATGGTCATGTACTTCAACCCGCTCAAGGTCCTGATGCCGCCCGCCCTGTGGCTGCTCGGCATCGGCGCCGCCAAGCTGGTCTTCGACCAGGTGCGGAACCTGTTCTATCTGCCGAGCAACACGGTCTTCATCCTCATGACGGGGCTGCTCCTGGCGGCCATCGCCCTGTTGGCCGACCTCATCGTGCGTTCCAGGGAGCACCCGTGAACCGGCGGATCACGCTCGTGGGGCCCGCCCACCCGTACAAGGGCGGCGGAGCCCGGCACACCACCGAACTCGCCCACCGCCTGGCCGCCCAGGGGCACCGGGTCCGGATCGAGTCCTGGCTGGCCCAATATCCGGCCGCCCTGTACCCGGGTGAACAGACCGTCGCCGACCCCGAGGGCGAGCCCTTCCCCGACACCCGGCACGACCTGGCCTGGTATCGGCCGGGTGGTTGGTTCGCGACGGGTCGGCGGCTGGCCCGCACCGAGGACCTGGTGGTGCTCACCCTCTTCTCTCCCGTCCAGGTCCCCGCCTACCTGGGGATCCTGGCCGGACTGCGCTCGGCACGACCGAGCCGAGGAGCCGAGCGAACCCGTGTGGTGGTCCTGTGCCACAACGTCCTGCCGCACGAACGCCGGGCCGTGGACGTCTCCCTGGTCCGCGCCCTGCTGCGTCGGGCCGACGGGGTGCTCACCCACTCGACCGAACAGGCCCACCTGGCCGAGGGGCTGCTCGGTTCCGAGCGTCGTCGGCCGGTGGTCGCGCCGATGCCCCCGCACCTGCCCGACACCGGTGCGCGTTCCGAACCGGAGCCGGGGGAGCGGCGCCACCTGCTCTTCCTCGGGATCGTGCGGCCCTACAAGGGCGTGGACGTGCTGCTGCGGGCGCTGGCCGAGGGTGCGCCCGACGACGTCACCCTGACCGTGGCCGGAGAGTTCTGGGGAGGATCCGCCGACCTGACCGCGTTGGCCCGTCGTCTGGGAGTGGCCGATCGGGTGCGCTTCCGCGAGGGCTACGTGCCCGCGGAGGAGCTCCCCGAGTTGTTCGCCGCCGCTGACGCCATGGTGTTGCCGTACCGTTCGGCCACCGCCAGTCAGAACGTGTGGCTGGCCCACGAGCACGGTCTGCCGGTGATCGCCACCCGGGCGGGAGCCCTCGCCGACCACGTGCGCGAGGGGGTGGACGGGGTGTTGTGCGAGCCGGGCGACGTCGCCGACCTGGCCCGCGCTTTGGCAGAGTTCTATCGTCCGGGGGTGCCGGAGAGGCTGCGCGCGGGCGTGCGCCCGGTGGAGGCCGCCCCGTTCTGGGACGACTACACCGACCGTCTCCTAGGAGCCTGAACGCCGGACTGGAGCCCGAGTTCCACCGCCCCGGTTAGGCTGAATCCCAGGATCCAGCGGGCAGACGCGCGGCGCCGAAGGCGTCGCCGACGGAAGTGGGAAACCAGGCGCAGTGGCGACTTCAGTGCACGAGATCATCGACTCCATCCGTGAGCATTCGTCCTCCAACCACGAGCGTGGTACCCGGTTCGAGAACCTGATGCTCGCCTACCTGCGCGAGGACCCGCTGCACGCGGACCGCTTCACCCAGGTGTGGCGCTGGTCGGAGTGGCCCGGGGCGGCCGGCAACAAGAAGGACGTCGGGATCGACCTGGTCGCCAAGACCGTCGACGACGGGTACTGCGCCATCCAGTGCAAGTTCTACGAGCCGCAGCACACCGTGAGCAAAGCCGACATCGACTCGTTCTTCAGCGCGTCCGGCAAGCACCCCTTCACCGAGCGGATCATCATCTCCACCACCGACAAGTGGGGGGTGAACGCCGAGGACCTCCCCAGCGGTCAACAGCTCCCGACGAGTGTCATCGGACTCGGTGAGATCGAACAGAGCGCCATCGACTGGACTGTGATCCATCCGGAGGTCTCCGTCACCGACACCGGTGAGTGGGTACTCCAGCGAGTCCCCTTCAAGGAACCGCGTCCGCACCAGGTCGAGGCGATCGACGCCGTCTTCGACGGATTCACCGCCCATGGTCGAGGCAAGCTCATCATGGCCTGCGGTACCGGCAAGACCTTCACCTCCCTGAAGGTCGCCGAGAGCCTCGCCGCCGACCTGTCCGCCGACAAGGACGGCGAACCCACCCGCGTCCTGTTCCTGGTGCCCTCGATCTCGCTGCTCTCCCAGACTCTGCGCGAGTGGTCGTCCCAGTGCCGCATCCCGCTGCACCCCTTCGCGGTGTGCTCGGACACCAAGGTCGGCAAGAAGCATCAGGCCGGCGACTTCCAGGACATGAGCGCCAAGGACCTGGCGCTGCCCGCCACCACCGATTCCGCCAAGCTGGTCCGGCAGGTCGAGACGGTCTCCGAGACGATGAACGTCCCCGATGGCGGCGCCCTTCAGGTCGTCTTCTCCACCTACCAGTCCATCCAGGCTGTGCACGAGGCGCAAAGGGCGGGCCTGGCCGACTTCGACCTGGTCATCTGCGACGAGGCGCACCG
Organism: Nocardiopsis sp. NPDC055879; assembly: GCF_053615935.1. Taxonomy (NCBI): domain Bacteria; kingdom Bacillati; phylum Actinomycetota; class Actinomycetes; order Streptosporangiales; family Nocardiopsidaceae; genus Nocardiopsis; species Nocardiopsis sp. NPDC055879. The sequence goes on along the minus strand of NZ_JBSHCT010000007.1, from coordinate 187,581 downwards.
CACCACCGGGGTGACCCTGGCCGGGGCGAGTGAATCGCACTTCGTCAAGGTGCACGACAACAACTACCTACGGGCCGACCGGCGCCTGTACATGACCGCCACACCTCGCCTGTTCAACGAGGAGACCCAGTCGGCCGCCAAGGCCAAGGACGCCGTCCTGTGCTCGATGGACGACGAGGAACTGTACGGTCCCGAGTTCCACCGGCTGGGTTTCGGCGCGGCGGTGGAACAGGACCTGCTCACCGACTACAAGGTATTGATCCTCAACATCGACACGGACTTTCTGCCTGCCGCCCTCCAAGAGCAGATGTCGCATGACAGTGAGCTCGACATCGGTGACGCCGCCCGCATCGTCGGTTGCTGGAGTGGGCTGGCCAAACAGGCGGGAAAGACCCCGGAAGGGCAGGGGTTCGATCCGGGTGAGGCGCCCATGAAGCGTGCGGTGGCCTTCGCTCGCGACATCGCCGACTCCAAACGCATCAAGAAGTACTTCGCCTCGGTGGTGGACGCCCTCGACTCCGGTCCGGACGCGCGGGAGGAGGGCCGTCTGCGCTGCGAGATCGAGCACGTGGACGGCGGGTTCAACGCGATGGAGCGCAACCGGCTCCTGGACTGGTTGAAGGAGGACCCGGGCGAGGACAACTGCCGCATCCTGTCCAACGCCCGCTGTCTGTCCGAGGGGGTGGACGTCCCCGACCTGGACGCGGTGCTGTTCCTGCACCCGCGCAACTCGGTGGTGGACGTGGTCCAGTCGGTGGGCCGGGTGATGCGCAAGGCCGAGGGCAAGGAGTTCGGCTACATCATCCTTCCGGTCGGTGTGCCCAGCTCGCTCAAGCCCGAGGAGGCGCTGCGGGACAACAAGCGCTACCGGGTGGTCTGGCAGGTGCTCCAGGCCCTGCGTGCCCACGATGACCGATTCAACGCCACCGTCAACCAGATGGACTTCAACAAGAACAAGCCCAGCAACATCATGGTGGGCGCGGTCGGCGCCGAGGACTTCGACGGCTCCAGGGAGGGCATCGAGGGTCAGGACGACAGTGCCGCCGCGGAGCAGACCGAGCAGACGATGCTCTCCTGGGACGTGGAGGAGTGGCGGGACGCCGTCTACACCCGCATCGTGGAGAAGGTGGGGGAGCGGCACTACTGGGAGGACTGGGCCAAGGACATCGCCCAGATCGCCGAGAGGCACGTGTCCCGCATCAAGGTGGCCGTCGCCGACCCGACCTCGGACAAGGGCGAGGCCTTCGCCCGCTTCGTCGCCGAGCTGCGGGCCAACCTGAACCCGGGCGTGACGCACGAGTCCGCGATCGACATGCTCGCCCAGCACATGATCACCAAACCGGTGTTCGACGCGTTGTTCGGCGACTACGCGTTCTCCCAGCAGAACCCGGTGTCGGTGGCCATGGAGAAGATCCTCCAGGTGCTGGAGGACCAGTCGATCGGTAACGAGGCCAAGACCCTGGAGGGGTTCTACGCCTCGGTGCGCACCCGGGCGGAGGGCATCGACAACCACGAGGGCCGCCAGCGGGTCATCACCGAGCTGTACGAGAAGTTCTTCAAGGAGGCCCTGCCCAAGACCGCCGAGGCCTTCGGGATCGTGTACACCCCGATGGAGGTCGTCGACTTCATCCTGCGCGCCACCAACCAGGCGCTGTACAAGCACTTCGACCAGACCCTGTCGAGCGAGAACGTGCACGTCATCGACCCGTTCACCGGGACGGGCACGTTCGTGGTGCGGCTGCTCCAGTCGGGGCTGATCAAACAGGAGGACCTGCTCCGTAAGTACACCCGGGAGCTGCACGCCAACGAGATCGTGCTGTTGGCGTACTACATCGCGGCGGTCAACATCGAGGCCGCCTTCCACCAGCAGCACGAAGGGGAGTACACCCCGTTCGAGGGGATCGTGCTCACCGACACCTTCCAGTTGGCGGAGGACCGGGGCGCGGCGATCAAGGGCAGCATGCTGGGCGAGAACAGCGAGCGCGCGGCCCGGCAGGAGGGTCAGGACCTGCGGGTGATCATCGGTAACCCGCCCTACTCCTCGGGTCAGACCAGCCAGAACGACAACAACCAGAACCAGAAGTACCCGGCGCTGGATGTTCGGATCACCGACACCTACGCGGCCAGGTCCACCGCCCAGAACAAGAACTCGCTGTACGACTCCTACATCCGCGCGATCCGGTGGGCCTCGGACCGGCTCACCGACACAGGGGTCATCGCCTACGTCTCCAACGGTGGATACATCGACGGCAACACCGCCGATGGTCTACGCAAGAGCCTGACCAGCGAATTCGACACCATCTACTGCTTCAACCTGCGCGGGAACCAGCGTACGGCCGGTGAACAGTCCCGGATGGAGGGCGGCAAGGTCTTCGGTTCGGGCAGCCGGAGCACGGTGGCGATCCTGATCCTGGTCAAGGACGGTAGCGGCCGGGATGGTTGCGAGCTGTTCTACCGGGACATCGGCGACTACCTGAGCCGTGATCAGAAGCTTGAAATCGTGGCCCAGAGCGAGCTGGACACGGTGCCCTGGCAGCGGATCACTCCGAGCGAGGAGGGGGACTGGGTCAACCAGCGTGACCCGAGGTTCCCGACGTTCCGAGCGATCGGGGAACAGGACAGTGACCGGGGGGTGTTCGCGTCATATTCATCAGGTTTGAAAACCGGACGTGACGCCTGGGTCTACAACTACGACGACGCTGTCCTGAACCAGAACGTGGGTCGCATGGTCGACTTCTACAACTCCCAGGTCGACGCCTTCAAGAAGCACATCCGGGCGGAAGGGATCATCAACCCCACGCTGTCGGATGTCGAGTCCTTCATCAGCTACGACTCCGAGAGGATCAGCTGGAACCGGGCAGACAAGACAGGTGTGAAGAACGGTAAGAAGTACTCGTTCAACGAGGAGAATATCCTCACTGGCACCTACAGGCCGTTCAACAAGCAGCAGGTTTGCTTCGACCGGCGACTGAACGACATGGTCTACCTGTTGCCTTCGATGTTCCCCAGCCCAGAGCTGGGGAACATCGGCTTCTACACGACTGGTACTGGAAATTCGGAGCCCTTCTCCGTCCTCATGATGGATACCCTTCCTGACCTGCATGCGGTCGGGACCATGAGCGTTGGCCCTCTCCTTCCTCGCTACACCTACCGGGAGACCGGCAACGGGGACGACCTTTTCAGCGGTGGCGAAGAGCCTGGCTGGGAGCGGGTCGACAACATCACGGACAAGGCGCTTGCGGACTACCGACAAACCTACGGTTCCGGGGTCACCAAGGACGACGTCTTCTTCTACGTCTACGGCCTTCTCCACTCTTCGGACTATCGTGCCCAGTTCGCGGCGGACCTGAAGAAGTCCCTTCCCCGAATCCCCAAGGTCGCGGGCTTCCACGCCTTCGCTGACGCAGGCCGGAAGCTCTCCAAGCTCCACATCGGTTATGAAGCCGTGCAGCCGTATCCGTTGGAGGAGAAGGTCACAGGACCCACGCCCACGCCCCTGGCAGAGCTGTACCGGGTCAAGAAGATGAAGTTCCAGAGCAAGGACGACCGCTCAGCGATCATCTACAACAACCGCGTGACCGTGTCGGGTATCCCTGAGCGGGCCTACCAGTACCAGTTGGGGGCGCGCTCGGCGATCGAGTGGATCATCGACCGCTACCAGGTCAAGACTCACAAAGAGAGTGGCATCGTCAACGACCCCAACGACTGGTCGGAGGACCCGCGCTACATCATCGATCTTCTGGGGCGGATCGTGACGGTGAGTCTGGAGACGGTGGACATCGTGGAAGGACTGCCCGAGCTGGAGATCCTCAAGAACTAGTCGTGTGGGAGGTGCCTGCGGTGGGTGAGGGCCCACCGCAGGCAGGGTGCTGGCCGACTACCGCAGAGCGCTTCTAAGGAAGCCGTTCCACTCAGAGGCGGGGAAGGGGAAGTGCCCGGCGTCGGGGTGCTTGGAGTCGCGGATGGCCGCGCCGCAGGGGAGGCCAGCCACCTCCACGCAGTCTTGGCCGGCGCCGCTGTAGCTGCTTTTTCGGAAGTCCAAGTCTGTCACGATTCACCCTCTAGAGATGCTGATATGTCTTGGACGAAGTCTAGGCTTTGTGTCACTGTCAGCGATGCATTGTGCGCTTCGCGCCAGATGGCATCGTATCGGCGGACTTCAGCTTCTTCTTCGAGGAAGAGTCCAGCTGTGGGGATCTCAGCGAAGCAAACTGTGGGGTCGGCAGGCTCAGAGAATTCCATGATCTGGAAGCCACCGAGGTTTGCAGCGTGCATTCCTGCTGAGAACGGCAGGACGTGGATGGAGATGTGTGGTCGCTTAGCCATATGAACGAGATGTGTGAGTTGTGCACGCATGGCAGCCTCTCCGCCTGCTGGGCGTCGGAGCGCTGCTTCGTCAATGATGGCCGCGTACTCAGGCGGGTAGAGACGGGCCAGGATGTTCTGTCGTTCCATACGGGCTTCAACGTGCCGTCGGATCTCGGTCTCTGCGTAGGTGTTCGTTCCGGTGAAGACTGCACGCGTGTATTCAGGGGTTTGTAGCAGCCCGGGGATGACCTGTGGTTGATAGGTGCGGATCAAGGACGCTTCGACCTCGAAAGCGGGGAGTCCGCTGGTACCGAAGAGTTCCTTGTACCTGTACCACCAGCCCTTTTCGTTGGACTCCCGGTACAGCTGATGGAACGCTTCGCGGGTCTCATCGTTGACCTGGTACAGGTCAGCGAGTGCATCAAGGTCACGTGCGCGTGTACGTCGTGACTCGGCGTTCTCGATCTTGCTGAGAGTGGTTCGGGGGACGCCTGCTCTCTTGGATGCCTCTTCGAGGGTCAGCTCGTGTTGCTCCCTCAGGTGCCGTAGCTCGAAGCCGAGCCGTCGTAGGCGGATGGTCGGGCTGTGTGGGCGTTGCATGGGACCAGCCTAATCAAAGGTTGCCGGAAATCCCAGTTTTAGCTTGACAGGGAAGGATTTCCAGAGACACTATGAAGATGTAGTCAGTGACGGGTGGATCACTCAGGGTTCATCTGGCCAGGCTATGTCTTGCCCGTTCCGCGCATCACGGCCTCCGTGAGACTCCTCCAACGGGTGCTTTGCATGATCCCCCGACTCATGTGTTCAGCCATGCCAAGGAGTGTGTTCGTCATGCCCGAAACCGTCTTCGCGCCCGCCCCTTTCCCGGTTCAGGGGGAGGCTCTGGTTCCGTTGGCCAGCTTCATCCGGCCGTTCCAGCGCCACTACTTCTCCGGCTTCCCAGAGCGGCCCAACTACCGGGCGCGTAGCTATGACTTCGCCGGGGTTCCGGCCCTGATGCCGCTGGTGCGCGCGTTCCTGGACACCTGCGCGGCCACCGAAACGACCGACTACCGCTACCTGTTCACCCTGCTGGGCAGCGAACTCGCCAACAACGCGGTCCGGCACAGCCTCTCGGGGCGGCCCGGTGGTACCTACACCCTGCGGGTGCGCCGCGACAAGGAAGGACTCCGCCTGGCCTGCCGTGACCGGGGCGGACTGTGCACCCGCAACGCCCGCCTCATTCCGGCCCCGGGCGGGCTCAACCTGAGCGCCGAATCCGGACGCGGGCTGGCCATGGTCGATGCCTTGGCCACCATGTGGGGCGACAACGGCAACGCCGAGTACCGCACCGTCTGGCTGTACCTGGCCTACGACCTGGCCGAAAGCGGCTGGAACACCGCCGCTCTCAACTGAGTCTTGAACTCAGACATGTCGACGAGGACATGAGACGGGCCCAGGAGAGCGCGCCAACGCTCTTCCGGGCCCTGAACCCCCGAACACCCAAACCGTACATAAGCAAGGAAAACGAGGATCTGATGAACCACCCTATCCCCGCGCCGCGTCGCCCCGTGGACACTCGCCCCATCCATGCCACCGGCACGACCTTCACCCCGGCCCCGCCCCGCCCGGCCCCCGCCACCGGTCCGGTCTGTGTGTCCTGTGACCATCGCACCTGCCGCAGCCAGCGCGCCCGCACCCTGCCCCGACTGGGTGGACACCGCTCCGAGTTCTCCCGCGAACACGCCCAGGCCGCCCAGGTCCAAGCCCAAAACCGCCACCTGCTCATCTATTTCGGTGAGGCCACCCAGTCGTTCTGGATCGCCACCCCCTCCGGCCTGGTCGAAGCCCGCGACGTGGACGAACTCCTCCTGAAACTGTGGCCGCACACCGACCGGCCCGCCATACGGCCCTGGGCTCGGAACCTCGGCAGTCCCCGCGTCCCGGCCATGGCCTGACGCACCGCCACTTGACACAGAGGGGACGCGTCGCGAGAGAGGGAAGCCCAGCGCGTGGTCCGGTCCCGCGTCGTCGCCCCGAGGACCCGGAACGGAGGTCCACGGCACGAGATCCCCCATCGTGGACCGTCATCCCACCCCGCCACACCATCGACCACGCTAGGCTTCGATCCGTGACTGACACCTCGATTCGCACCAGGTTCGCACCGTCTCCGACCGGCATGTTCCACGTGGGCAACGCCCGGTCCCTGCTGCTGAACTGGGTGGTCGCACGACAATCCGGCGGCACCATGGTGCTGCGGATCGAGGACACCGACGCCGCCCGCTCCCGCCCGGAATGGACCGAGGGCATCCTGTCCGCGATGGCGTGGCTGGGCGTGGACTCCACCCAGTACGAGGGCCCCTACTCCCAGACCGACTACGCCGACAAGCACACCGACGCCGCCCAGCGTCTGTTGAAGGAGGGCCTGGCCTACTACTGCGACTGTAAGCGCGAACAGGTCCAGGCCCGCCGGGACAAACCCAACCTGGGTTATGACGGGTTCTGCCGGGAGCGAGGTCTGGAGGCCGGCCCGGGGCGGGCCTTGCGTTTCCGTATCCACGAGGGTGGGCCGACCGTGGTCGAGGACCAGATCCGGGGCCAGGTGGAGTTTCCACACGAGGCCCTGGAGGACTTCGTCATCGCCCGTGGCGACGGGACCGCCCTGTTCGTGTTGGCGAACGTGGTGGACGACGTCGAGATGGGAATCACGCACGTCATCCGGGGCGAGGAGCACCTGTCCAACACCCCCAAGCAGCAGTTGCTGTGGGAGTCGCTGGGGCACACCGCGCCGGTATGGGCGCACGCTCCGGTGCTGGTGAACGAGAAGCGCCAGAAGCTGTCCAAGCGCCGTGACAAGGTCGCGATGGAGTCCTACCAGGCCGAGGGTTTCCTGCCCGAGACCATGGTCAACTACCTGATGCTGCTGGGCTGGGCGCCGGGCGAGGACCGGGAGATCATGCCGATCGAGGAGATGATCCCGCTCTTCGACCTGGCCGACGTCAACTCCTCGCCGGCGTTCTTCGACGAGAAGAAGCTGCGGGCCTTCAACGGCGACTACATCCGCGCCCTGGGCGTGGACGAGTTCGTCAAGCGCTGCGCCCCCTACTTGGAGGGCGATGGGGTGCCGTGGCGGCCTGAGAACTTCGACGGGGAGATGTTCGCGCGGATCGCCCCGCTGGCGCAGAGCCGGGTGGCGGTGCTCAGCGAGATCGTGCCGAACGTGGACTTTCTGTTCCTGGACTCGCCGGTCTACGACGAGAAGAGCTGGGCCAAGGCCATGAAGCCTGATCTCGGTGCGGAGATGCTCACCGCCGCGATGGCCGTCTATGGGGACGAGGCCCTGCCTTGGGAAGCGGAGTCCCTCAAGGGCGCCCTTGAGCGGGCCGGGGCCGCCCAAGGGCTCAAACTCGGCAAGGCTCAGGCGCCGGTCCGGGTGGCGGTGACCGGACGCACGGTCGGGCTTCCGCTCTTCGAGTCACTGGAGCTGCTGGGCCGGGAACGCACACTGGAGCGGCTCCGGGCAGCGCTGGACCGGCTCAACGCCTGACGAGCCGAAACCAGACGCGCGGACAGCAGCTGAGAAGGAAGGACTTCCAGGAGCTCTGAGGCTCGGGGCCCGCTTCGCTGACCGGTGAGTACCCAGCGCACCGGATGCGGAACCGGGCCCTTCCTGCTGCCACGAGACCAGGCATCCAGCCATCGCACAGCCTCTTCGGATCGTTCCGGGGGCGGTTCGTAATCGACCACCGTATTGGTGAGTGCTCGGCACAGCCGACTCTGCTGGGGGAGCGGTCTCGGGTGGTGCCGGGCCACCCACGCGATGACATGTGAGGGGCAATCAGGGCAGAGGGCGCGTAGTTCCCATTGAGCGTCCTCCGGATCGAGAGTCGCGGAGATCTTCCGATCCAAGGATCGAAGGTGCTTCTCGTCCAGGTAGCCGTCGCCACGCAACGGAAGAATGGTGCGCATCCGGTCCACCAACGCGGAGAAACCCGTCCCCTCCGTGATCTGCGTCGAGTCGGACAGGTACGGCTGAGCCAGGAAGTACCGCAGTGTCGAGGGCCGAATGCCTTGCCTGAGCAGGTCGGCGACGCGCGGTGTCGCAGGTCCTGGTTCCAGCAGTTTGGGTAGGAACAGGTGGGCCGGAGAAGTCCGCCCGCCGCTGAGAACCCAGTACAGGCGGACCTGGATGGGTGTGGCACCTCGTTTGTCCGTTCCCCGAACGACAAGGTTGCTCCGGTTGTCGATGTCGTCCACCACCGTGGCCAGGTGCCACAGGGCGCGGCCGTCGCTGCGGATGAGAGGCACCATGTCCTGAGTGGGAGTGCGGGGAATGGAAGCGTTCACGGACGTGCACGCGGTCAGAGACTCGGGGCAGACCCCTTCCGCCTCCATGAACCGATCGACGGCGGCCACATCGAGGCAGGGGAGCCCTCGCACCGTAACCAGGAGCCGTAACGCGGCCAGATGCCGTAGCGCCTCACGATAACGGTCACCACGTCGGCTCTGCCGAAAGGCGTTCTTCTCACCATCGATCGGTATCTGCGCGATCTGGGTGAGCTCGTCCAGGAGGCCTTGCCGGTGTTCGTCGCGGCTGCGCCGGCTGTCGCTGTCATCCCATCGGACCACCACGTGTGCCCGAGAGCCGAGGTGCCGTGCGGCGCTGTGGGCGAAGAGAGCGGTGAGGAGGTGGGTACGCAGCACCCCGACTCGGAACGAAGCGTGATTGGGTGAGATTCCCAACCGAGTGCGGATTTCCTTTGAGGCTGCATGAATGAGCGCTGGACGTATGAACCATGAGCTGAGGGCGGCCATTCTTCTCACCCCTCGCCCAGGAGGCCGCACCACAGGGGCACCGTGGAGACCGTCCGGTGCGGGTGTCCGTGGCCGAACCTGCCGCCCTCCCCGAACTCCTCGCCGTGATCGGCACAGACCACGACCAGAGGGCGCAGCCCGCTCAGCCGTGAAAACAGGTCACCCAGACGGGAATCAGCCCACTCCAAGGCTTGCTTCTGCATCTCCAGAAGCACCTGGACGTCTCCATCCTTCAGAGCGTCCTCCCTCAACCCGCCGGTCTTATCGTCATGCAGCAGGTAGAGGCGCCGGAGGAGTTCCCTGCTTCGGTCCGTGAGAGAGCTCCACGGTGTCGAGTAGGGGATGTGCGTACTGGGGCAGTTGATGAAGAGGAAGAATCGTTCGGCTTCCAGACACAGCTCTGCGAGCTTACGGGTGTGGGCCAGTGGCAATTGCTCCTCGCGATCGATGATGCGGTCCTGCCCGGTGACGGGGGATCGTGAGGGGCGGCCGAAGTAGAGGAACTCCGGGAACAGGCTCGGCAGGTGGTTGGCGGGATCGGAGGCGTCGAAGAAGGTGACACCGCCCGACCCGAGCACTCTGTAACCCCTCTCGCTGTAGTGAGCCATCAAGGTGGGGCCATCGAAGGGAATGGCGGAGCGCCGTTTGGAGGATCGGGCCGCTGCTGAACGCCAGATCGCGTCCACGCTGTGCCCGCCGAGAATGAAGGGTCCCGAGACCGGTCGGGGCAGGTTGCCGTTGAACAACGCGGCGTGGGCGGGAAGGGTGTAGGTCCCTGGGCTCTCGGCCCGCAGCAGTGGACCGAGTGTCTCCAGGTTCGGGGTCCGGGCACTCGCCGCGACATCGTAGCGGCAGGAGTCCAGGGTGACGAGGACGACGCTGCGGTCGGCCAGATCGATTTCCGGCATCGGATCACACCTCCAGGACCAGTGAGGGGTCACGGAAGCGGTCCATCGGGGACAGGGCGAGTAGGCGCTCGGAGAGCAGCGGAAGCTCGGCCAGCGTTTGGGCGGTCAACTCCTCGATAACGGCGCGGTCGAGGCGGTCACCTCTCCGTGCCAACCGGACACCAACGAACGATGGGTCGTCCAGACGGTCACCGTTGCGCGACACCAGCACGACCTCATTGGGCAGGCCGAGCTTGGTGTGGATGCGCTCCGCCAGTCGCGCGGAGGCGAGCGTGTACAGCTTCCCGGTGTGGTGCACCGGGTTCTTTCCGGCCAGGGCCTCGACCCCCGCACCGCCGCTGGCGGAGATCACCCCATTGGCCTTGTTGCCGCGCCCGACGAGACCGCAGTCGCCCTTGCCCAAGGACGTACCGAACGGGGCGAGATAAGCTCCGCTGCCGTGATCCTTGGTGTTGACGCTCAGCCGCGTGAGCCACGGATGCTGTCGCACGACCGGGTGTTCGTTGATGAAGCTGTCTAGGCGCTCGTACGCCTCGGATACCAGGGCCGTGTACTCACGGTGCGAGCCGACCGCTTCCGGATGTACCGGAAGGCAGACCGTCGACTCCAGGACGTCCGCCGCCCTGGTCAACATCACCTTGACGTCAGAACCCAGGCCTCTGAACGCATTCCTGAAGGAAGGACCGTTGACGTGGTTCTCCACGTCGATCGCCAAGACGTCCAGAGGATCAGCGGGTGAGTAGGCGCTACAGAAGGCCGTGTCATTGGCCAGGGCGCCCACCGAGTCGACGCGGCACTCGTCATCAGCCGAGGGGCGATAGAACGAGGCGGGATGGTCTGCTCCGACACCCGCGGTGTTCTCCACGAAGCTGCGCACGGAGCCGATGATCTGGTCGCAGCCGGTCGCTTCCACCAGCACGTGTTCGACCGTTGCTTTGAACAGGTCCTCGACGGGGAGGGCCTCGGTGCCCACCGCGCGTGTCACCTTGCCGAACAGGTAGGCGCTGATGGGCTTACGGATCGTGTAGCCGCCGAAGCCGACCTCCGCCTCAGCGCCGATCAGGGCGACCTTGTCCACCCAGTGGTTCGGGACCGCGCCGAAGCGGTCGAGTCCGTGAAGCGAGTAGCGACGGGAGAACTCCTCCGCGATGAGGTCGGCGAGCGAGTCAGGGTGACCTATGCCCTTGCGTTCGACCACGTTGAAGCCGGAGCTTTCTGCGGGGAAATGCTCTTCTTGGTAGGTGAGGCGCATGGACTGACTCCTCTTTGATCATGACCGTGAACGATCTCAAGGAATGCCTGGCAACGGAGTTGGCCGGGCCCCCTTTTCGGGAAGGTTGGTGTTAGGAAGTTAAGTTCAGGTCCTCCACATGACCCGGAGAAAAAATCCGGGGTGTCCAGGAAGAATCCCGATGGCTCCGTATCCCCCTCAGCTCAGCCCTGGCCAGCAGGTCGCCTGGCACCGGCTTCGACGTGGCCTGTCACAGGAGGTGCTGGCCGGCCTGGTCGGGCGCACAGCCGACTGGTTGGGCAAGGTCGAGAACGACCGTGCACCCCTGGATCGGCTTTCGGTGCTTCGATCGCTGGCCGACGCGCTCGGTGTTCCGGTTTCCGCGCTGGTCGGAGATCGTCCGAACCAGGGAAATCGTGAAAATCAACATGCGCATGTCGCGGAGATTCGGTCGACCTTGATGGACTACCGGCAGATCATGCCGGGGTTTCCGTTCGCAGTGAATAAGGAAGGGAGGTCAGATCTTCGCTTCCTTCGCAAACAGGTGGAAACGGTCATGGACGCTTACCAAGCATCCGACTATGACCGTGTGTTGCGTAGACTCCCTGACCTCCTTTCCAGGGCTCAGGCCGCGGTGCGTGTATGCGAGGGAGAGCAGAGGAAGCGTGCCGGTGCTCTGCTCGCGGTGGCATGCCAAGCGTGCGCGATGATCCTCACCAAGGTTGGAGAACCTGACCTGGCTTGGATCGCGACAGACAGAGGGATGAAGGCGGCCTTCGACTGCGACGACCTGGCTCTACAGGGCTCCCTGATGCGTTCGGGGGTGCACTCTCTCCATTCACGTGGTCAACATGAGATGGCCGTCGCACTGACAGGGGAAGCCGCCTCGTACCTGCGTCGCGAACAGGGTGGTCGTCCCAGCACCGCGCGCTTGTTGTCCGTCTACGGCACCTTGTTGTTACCGGGAGCCGTGGCGGCGGCACGCCACGGGGATCGTGCCAGTGCAGTCGCATATCTGGACGAGGCCGAGCGCATCGCCTCTCGGGTGGGGCGAGACGCCAATCATTTGTGGACGGCGTTCGGGCCGACCAACGTGGTTCTGCACAGAGTGACCGTTGCCGCCGGCCTGGGAGATCCTCGTGCTGTCCTCGATTTGGGGGTCGGTGTCGATACCGCGGCGCTGCCACGGGAGAGGCGGGTACGTCACCTCTTCGACGTGGCAGGGGCATTCACCAGCGTCAACGAGATCCCGTCAGCCATTGAGCGCATGCTGGAGGCGGAGAGGTTGGCCGCATCCCAAGTCCACCAGCACGTGATGAGCCATCAGATCGTGGGACGCATGATGCGGACCAAGACAGGTAGGCGGGACAGGAGGCTGGCGGATTTGGCCCATCGGATGGGGATGTTCTGATTCGGAGACCGTTAGTGTCGGAGCATGGTCTCTGATCCCACTGAATCCTTCGCTCGTCCCCGGGTTGCGGCCGGAGCCCTGTTCTTCGATGAGCGAGGTCGGGTGATGATGGTGGTCCCCACCTACAAGGACTATCTGGACATTCCCGGTGGCTACATCGAACACGGAGAGACACCGACCCAGGCTGCGGTACGTGAGGTGAAGGAGGAACTGGGGATCGCCCCGCCAATCGGCCGACTTCTGGTCGTGGACTGGGCGCCCAACCCCTCTGAAGGAGACAAACAGTTGTTCGTCTTCGATGGGGGAGTGCTCGGCCGGCAGTGGCTGGACCAGGTCGTCCTCGACCCGGCCGAACTGTCAGGGTACGAGTTCCACGATGTGTCCTCAGCAGAGACGGTGACGATCCCCCGGCTCGCTCGCAGGATCGTTCAGGGGGACCGCGCCCGGCGTGAGGGGACCACGATCTACCTGGAAAGTGGTGAGGTTGTCGCTTAACGGGTTGCCGGTGGCTGTGCAAGATGGTCTCTACGAAGGTGCTCCACTCCTCGCGAGTGAAGGACAGGTGGCCCGACTCCCTGTTTCGGGTGTTCCGCACATCGGCCCCGGCCTGGTGCTCTCGGCTTCGACGCACTCGTTGAATCTCCGGGAAATCGGACCGCCGCGCCGGCACGATCTGGTCGGTGATCAACCACAGGAAGGGAGCCTCGGCCCTGCTCATAAGACCGGCGGGACCTACGCCTGATCTACAAGGACCGGGCCGACTCTCTGGGTGAACGGGTGCCTTGAACCCAGGGAAGGAAGGGAACTCAACGACATGAGCATGATCGAGTACGAGGCCAAGGTCTTGGACATCGACCCCGAACAGGTGGCCCGGACCATTCTCGACAAGGGCGGTGCCGACCTGGGCGAGGTGCTTCAGCGGCGCTACGTGTATGACATCGAACCTGGCGACGCGTCCCGGTGGGCGCGTCTACGCGACACCGGCAGCCAGGTCACGCTCACGGTGAAGGAGATCGACTCGGACGCCATCGGCGGCACCCGCGAGACCGAGACGGAAGTCGGCGACTTCGAGACCGCCAACACGTTGCTGGGCAAGCTCGGTTACGCCCCCAAGGCCTACCAGGAGAACCGGCGCCACAGCTTCACGCTGGAAGGTGCCCAGTTGGAGATCGACACCTGGCCGCGTATCCCCGTGTATCTGGAGATCGAGGCAGATAGCCGGACCGAGGTGGTGCGAGTTGCCGCGCTGCTCGGATTCGATGAGTCGTCCCTGACAGGTGAGAACACCACGAAGGTCTACGACCGCTACGGCATCGACCTGTCCGGTATCCCGGATCTACGCTTCGACTCCTGAGGAGGGTTGGTCGCTGCCCCCGGCTTTCGTTCCGACGCTTGCCGGGCCGGGGTCATGACTCATGGCGCCGATTCTTGGCACCGCTCAAGGAGCCGCATGACCATCGCCGAACATCGCTCACCACCCGAGACCCCGGCGCTCCCGATGAGCCCTGAATTGTTCGAGCGCTTGGCCCGGCAGGCGTTCGAGGCCGACCGCGTTCGCATGGAGATGTTCAACGGGAAGGTCTGGGTCCACAAGGCGACCGAGGGGGCGCACGCCGGAATCCTCACGTGGTTGATGCGCGGGTTCATCGCTCATCGTCCCGACCTCGACCTCATCACCAGTGGGTTGGGGCTCAAGGTCGATACCTACCGCAAAGGTCGGGCCCGCCCTGACGGGATCCTCGCTCCGGTCGGCCATTTCGACGACGCGGGTGTATGGGCCGACCCCGAAGGTGTCCTCGCCGTTGTCGAAGTGACCTCCTGGGACGCTGACACCCACGCCCGGGACCGTGTCGAGAAGCCCGCCGCCTACGCGGCGACGGACATCGGCGTCTACCTGCTGGTGGATCGCGACGCCAACGCACTCGTGGTCCACAGCCGCCCCGTTCAGGGTCAGTACCTGGACCGCAGCACTCATCCCTACGGCGAGGCCGTCCCGATCCCGGGTACCGGGGTCGTCCTGGGCACCGAGCCGCTCAAACGCTTCGCCCGCTGATGGCCGAGGGCCGCGTGCGCGGGGTACGCCCGCTCACGTGAGCACCTCCGGAGCTCGGGAGCCGATCTCTGTCGTGGAAGTTCGTACCTGTAGGGCTCCGGGCAACACCAGGTACAGGGTTCTGGGCATGGCCCGAGTCGAGGGGCGCAGCACGCGAACGAGCCGCTGCTCGGCGACCTTCGGGGCAGGGTCGGTGACCGAGCGGTGGGCGACGGTGACGGGACTTCACCCGATCAGGCCGGGTCGTGCGCGGCTGGTCGGATCGAGGAGCGGGACAGCAACAACGACAGACCCGCCCAGCCCACATCCGCCACGGTCATCACCAGGCGGGACAACACCGCCACCACCAGGGCCGCGCCCGCGTCCACCACCGGGGCCAGCGCGACCACCAACACCACCTCGCGCACCCCGAGCCCGGCCGGGGCGAACACCACCAGCAGACCCAGGGTCCAGGCCAGCGCGTAGGCGCCCACCGCCGGACCGATCGAGGCCAGGGCGTTCCCACCCACCGCCCAGGTCAGAAGCCACACGTGCGCGCCCAAGGGCACCCACGCCACCAGGGTCCACCCCACCGAGGCGGCCACGGCGCCCCCGCCGATCCGCAGTGGACCGGCCTCGGCCACCTCTCGGAAGCGGGCGAAAGGCCGTGCGGCCAGCCCGATGCCCCGCCCCAACACCCGTGGGTGCAGGCAGGCGAGCAACACCGGGGCGGCGGCCAGCGCCCACCACCATCGGCGGGCCGCCTCCGCCGATGACAGTGGCAGCGCCACCGCCGCCACGGCCAGGCTCACCGCCACCGTCACCGCGATCGCCACCAGGGTGGCCGCCGCACCACGTGAGCGGGGCACGTTCCAGTCCCGGGCCAGTTCCACCTGGGCGACGAAGGCCCACACCGAACCCGGCAGGTACTTGCCGAGCTGACCGACGAACATCACGCGCGCGGCCACCGTACGTGGCAGTGGTGAACCCAGCCCGGCCAGGAGCGAACGCCAGGCCAGCATCTGCGCGGCCAACCCCAGCATCCCGGCCAGGACGGCGGTCGGCAGTACCCATAGGGGGAGTTCGGCCACGGCCTCGCGCGCCTGATTCCAGTTCGCGTGCACGGCCACGCCCGCGCAGGCGCACACCACCAGTAGCAGGGTGAGGCGCACCCACGTGTTACGTCGAAGCCGAGTCAGCACCCGGCCAGCCTAATGCGGTGACCCCCTAGGTTCACCGACTCGGGCCTGTCCCGCGTGATCTTGCTCGTAGCGCCCATTTGGGCGCCCAAATGGGCGCTACGAGCAAGATCATCCCGGTTGAGGACCCGTGAATCACACGGCCAACATTTCCGGCCATACCGAATGGTCGGGTGGCGGCCGGGATCCGTGAAAGACCGGCGCGTAGGGTGGGCCG
The DNA here is from genome assembly GCF_053615935.1 of Nocardiopsis sp. NPDC055879. Lineage (NCBI taxonomy): Bacteria > Bacillati > Actinomycetota > Actinomycetes > Streptosporangiales > Nocardiopsidaceae > Nocardiopsis > Nocardiopsis sp. NPDC055879. The sequence continues at coordinate 171,481 of NZ_JBSHCT010000007.1, read as the reverse complement.
GTATGAGCGGTGCGAACGACCCGGAGCCCATCCCCACGCCCACGGCGTCCGCCATGCGCAGAGCGCTGGCCCGAGCGCGTGACGGCAAGACCCTGGACCCCACCGAAGCCGAGATTCTCCTGCACGCCCGTGGCGAAGACCTCGACCTCCTCCTCGACCACGCCGGACGGGTACGCGACGCCGGCCTGGAGGCCTCCAGGCGCGGAAACGTCATCACCTACAGCCGCAAGGTCTTCGTGCCACTGACCCGACTGTGTCGGGATCGCTGCCACTACTGCACCTTCGTCACGGTCCCCGGTCGGCTCGAATCCCCCTACATGTCCCCGGACGAGGTCCTGGAGATCGCTCGCAAGGGCGCCGAGATGGGCTGCAAGGAAGTCCTCATCACCCTGGGCGACCGCCCAGAGGACCGGTGGAAGCAGGCCGCCGAGTGGCTCGACTCGCGCGGCTACGACGACACCCTCTCGTACGTGCGCGCCATGGCGATCATGATCCTGGAGGAGACCGGCCTGCTGCCGCACCTCAACCCCGGGGTGCTCACCTGGTCGGACTTCCAACGCCTCAAGCCGGTCTCGCCCTCGATGGGCATGATGTTGGAGACCACCTCTCGGCGTCTGTTCGAGGAGAAGGGCCAACCCCACTACGGCAGCCCCGACAAGGACCCGGCCGTCCGGTTGCGCGCCCTGGAGGACGCCGGTCGCTCCAGCGTCCCCTTCACCACCGGCCTGTTGTTGGGCATCGGCGAGACGTTCGCCGACCGGGCGCACTCGATCTTCGCGATGCGCGGGGTCTCCCGCCGCTACGGCGGTCTCCAGGAGATCATCGTGCAGAACTTCCGCGCCAAGCCGGACACCGCGATGATGCACCGCCCCGACGCCGAACGCGAGGAGATGGCCGCCACCATCGCCGTCACCCGCCTGGTCATGGGGCCCAAGGCTCACATCCAGGCGCCGCCCAACCTCATCGGCGCGGAGAGCGAGAGCGTGGACGAGTACGCGCTGATGATCCGCGCGGGCATCGACGACTGGGGCGGGGTCTCCCCGCTCACCGCCGACCACGTCAACCCCGAACGTCCCTGGCCCCAGATCGACGACCTCGCCGCCCGTACCGCGGCCCAGGGCTTCACGCTGCGCGAGCGCCTCACCGTCTACCCCGAGTACATCCGGGCCGGCGAACCCTGGATCGACCCGCGGGTGCGCGCGCACGTCGACGCCCTGGTGGACCCCGAGACCGGACTGGCCCGCGAGGACGCGCCCCTGGTGGGCCGCCCCTGGCAGGAACCCGAGGCGGTCATGGTCTCCTCGGGCCGCACCGACCTGCACACCGACATCGACACCGAGGGCCGTACCGAGGACCGGCGAAGTGACTTCGACGCGGTCTACGGGGACTGGGACGAACTCACCCCCGTCGTCGACCGCCAAGGCGCGGTGCCCCGGCGGACGGACCCCGAGATCGCCGCCGCCCTGCGCAGCGCCGAACGCGACCCCGCCGGGCTGAGCGACGCCGAGGCGCTCGCCCTGCTGCACGCCGACGGCGACGCCCTGGAGGCCTTCACCGGTCTGGCCGACCGGGTTCGCCGCGACACCGTCGGAGACGACGTCACCTACGTCGTCACCAGGAACATCAACTTCACCAACGTCTGCTACACCGGCTGCCGGTTCTGCGCCTTCGCCCAGCGCCGCACCGACGCGGACGCCTACACGCTCTCCCTGGACCAGGTCGCCGACCGCGCGGAGGAGGCGTGGAAGGCGGGCGCCACCGAGGTGTGCATGCAGGGCGGTATCCACCCGGACCTGCCCGGCACCGCCTACTTCGACATCGCCGCGGCCGTGCGCGAACGCGTTCCGGACATGCACGTCCACGCGTTCAGCCCGATGGAGGTCGTCAACGGCGCCGCCCGCACGAACATGTCGATCCGGGACTGGCTGACCCGCGCCCGCGAGTCCGGTCTGGGCTCCATCCCCGGTACCGCCGCGGAGATCCTCGACGACGAGATCCGGTGGGTCCTCACCAAGGGCAAGCTGCCCGCGTCGGAGTGGGTCGACGTCATCACCAACGCGCACGACCTGGGGATCCCCACGACGTCCACGATGATGTACGGACACGTGGACTCCCCGCACCACTGGGTGGCGCACATCAAGCTGCTGCGCTCCCTCCAGGAACGGTCCCGTGAGCGCAACGGACGGCCCGGTTTCACTGAGTTCGTCCTGTTGCCGTTCGTGCACACCAGCGCTCCGATCTACCTGGCCGGGCTGGCCCGTACCGGTCCCACCGTGCGCGAGAACCGGGCGGTGCACGCCCTGGCGCGGCTGTTGCTGCACGGACAGATCGACAACATCCAGGGTTCCTGGGTCAAGCTCGCGGAGGGCACCTTCCGGCAGCTGCTCCAGGGCGGTGTCAACGACGTGGGCGGCACCCTCATGGAGGAGACCATCAGCCGGATGGCGGGCTCGGGTCAGGGTTCGTACAAGACGATCAGCGACATCAAGGCCCTGGTGGGGCCGACGGGCCGTCCCGTTCGCCAGCGCACCACCACCTACGGCCCGGTCCCGGAGGAACGCCAGAGGGTGGCCGAGGACAGTGACGGCGTCGCCCCGAGCATCCTGCGCCCCAACCTGCCCGTGGTCTGAGGGGCCCCGAACCCGAAGGGGCGGGACGCCGGTGATGGCGTCCCGCCCCTTGTGGGGTGCGGCCCGGCGAGGGGAGGTTCGGGCCGCGCGAGGCCGCGGGTGGGAGTGCTCCCGCGGATCGTTCCCTCCTACACGAGGGCCGCGGAAACGGTCTGGGCGAAGTCGTAGCCGTTCACCGCGTCCCAGTTGACGGACCAGGTCATCACGCCGCCGATCTGGCCGTAGGGGGTCTCGGGGGAGTACGCGCCACAGCTTTCGCCGGTCTGCAGGCAGTTCAGGGCGGCGACCACGTCGCTCGGCGGCATGTACCCGCCGCCGGCGGCGTCGGAGGTGGCGGGCAGGCCCAGGCCGACCTGGTCGGCGCTCAGGCCCATCTCCAGCTGGATGCAGGCCAGGGCCGCGACGAAGTCGCTGGTGCCCTGCTCGTAGACGTTACCGTCACACCCCAGCATCGTGCCGGAGTTGTAGTACTGCATGTTCACGATGGTGAGGATGTCGGAGATGTTCTCCGCCAGCTGGTAGTAACCGGCGTCCGGGCTCTGGAAGTCGATGGTCTGCGGGGCCATCGTGATGATCAGGTCGGAACCGGCCTGGCCGCTGAGGTCGTGCAGGGCGTCGCTCATGTGCTGGGCGTCGATGCCGTGCTCCAGGTCGATGTCGACGCCGTCGAACCCGTAGTCCTGCATGAGTTCGTAGGTGGTGTCGGCGAAGTTCTGCGCCTGGGTGGGGTTGGTGACGTCGACGTGGCCGAGCTCGCCGCCCACGGAGATGATCACCTTGCGGCCCTCGGCCTGCAAGGCGGTGATGTCCTCGCGGAACTGCTCGTCGGTGTACCCGCCCAGTTCGTCACTGGCGAGGTTGAACGTGATGCCGCCGTCGAGTTCGGGGTGGTTGTCGGCGAAGGCCACCGGCACCAGGTTGTACTCGGAGGGCACGTCCCCGAGCGGCATCACGGTGGAGCCGTTGTCGAAGTTGTGCCAGTACCCGGTCAGCCACTGGTCGGTCTGTTGGACCTCGACGGAGTCGGCGTTGGCCACGGTCTCGACCGGCTCGGCGGTCGCGCCACAGGAGGAGACGAGCGCGGTGGTGGCCGCGGCGAGGCCGCCGATGAGGGCGAGCCGGGCCTTTCGGGTGATGAGCATGAGGGGGTCGTTCCTTTCGTCGAGCGGGGAGACGGGGGAGACGAAGGTGCTCGTGTGAACCGGTAATTGTTAGGAGACCTTAGAGTTACCGCCGGTGCCCGTCAACGGAAATGGTTAAGAAAGTTTGTAGTTTTCTTGGGTACCCGGTACCGGCTGTTATCAGGGGGCGATCCCACCGCCCTTGCCACGCAGGTCCAGCTCCTTGCCGATCCCGGTGAACACGTCGTGGTCGATCTCCCCCGAGCGGTACAGTGCCATCAACGCGTCCCGGCGCGCCTGATCGATCTGACCGAGCATCGCGCCCCGCTCCCGGGCGTCCCGCTTGATCCGGTCCAGGTCGCCCTCCTCGGTGTCGAGCAGCCTCTTCAACCGACCGATCCGCCGTGAGTACCTCTCCCGGACCACGTCCGCCGTCTCGTCCTCCATGTCGCCCGCGGTGAGCAGCTCGTCGACCTTGCGCACCGCCGCGCAGTCCATCTCGTATTCGGCCCGCAGGTACTCCTTGCGCCGGGTCCCCTCGTCGGTCAGCCCCAGCCGGCCCAGCAACCACGGCAGTGTCGCCCCCTGCCCGACCAACGTCACCATCACCACCACCCCGGCGACGAAGATGAGCCCGCCCCGATTCGTGAACGGGTCCCCGTCCAAGGTCGCGGGCAACGAGAGCGCGATCGCCAGGGACACCGCCCCGCGCATGCCGCTCCACCCGATCGCGACGCGCTCACGGAACGACGGAAGGTCCGATCTCAGCCGCGGTGCGAGACGCCGTGGGGGGCTGATCAACAGCATCAGCAGTACGCGCAGCACGATCGCCGTCGCGGTCACCGCCAACGCCACCGACACCAGGTACAGGAAGTCGAAACTCTCCCGCACGCTGGTGACCACCGCGTCCAACTGCAACCCCAGGAGGACGAACAGCATCGCCTCCAACAGGGTCACCAACGTGCCCCAGATGGTCTGGCCGCTCACCCGCACCCGGGGCGGCAACAGGCCCTCCCCGTGCGTGCCCAGGTAGAACCCGGCCACCACCGCCGCCAGTACCCCGGAGAAGCCCGCCATCTCCGCGGGGATGTAGGCCACGAACGGGAGGACGAGCGACACCATCAGCTGCAACGACGCGTCCCGGATCCGGCCCCGGGCCCAGGCGACCCCCACGGCCACCAGCGCCCCGTAGGCCAGCCCGCCCACCACCACCTTGCCCAGTTCCAGGGCGGCGTCCCCCGGGGTGAGGGGGCGCGCCATCGCGGTGACCGCCAGACCGAACAGGGTGAGCGCCACCCCGTCGTTGATCAAGGACTCGCCCTCCAGGATCGTCAGGACCCGGCGCGGGGTGCCCACGCGTTTGAGGATCGCCGAGGCCGCCACGGCGTCGGTCGGGGCGATCGCCGCCCCCAACGCGATCGCCGCGGGCCACCCGGCGTCCGGCAACAGCAGGTGGACGATCGCGGCCAACCCGAACGCCGTCGCCAGGGTCATCCCCACCGACAGCACGATGATGGGCCGCATCAGGTCGCGCATGTCCTTGGGCGAGGAGAAGAACGCCGCGTTGTAGATCAGCGGCGGCAGGAAGACCAGGAGGATGATCTCGGGGGTGATCGACAGCGAGTGCATCCACGGGACCACGCCCAGGACCATCCCCAGCATCACCAGCACCACGGCGCCGGGCATCCGGATCCGCCCGGAGACGACCTTCCCCACGATGACCGCCACCACCACGACCAACGTGGCGATCACGTACTCTTCCACGCGCACCCGGGCCCCCTAACGTCGGTCGCGCACCGGACCAGCATGCAGTGGTCGGGCGGCCACGACACGAGGACGCGCCGCCCGCGTGGCGGGCGGCGCGTCCTGACGTGGAGCCGGGGAATCCGGAAAGGGCGCGGGGCTCAGCGCACCACGACGAAGTCGTCGGGGTCCCGGGGCGGGCGGTCCTTGGGAGGTTCGGCCGCGTATCCCACGGCCACCGAGCCCATCGGACGCCAGTCGTCGGGCACCTCCAGTACCTCTCGGACCACGTCCGCGCAGAACATCGTGGAGGAGATCCAGGCCGAACCCAGCCCCTCCATGGCCAGCCCCACCAGCAGGTTCTGCACGCCGGCGCCCATCGCCACATGGAACATCGACCGCTCGGCGTCGGCCCGGCGCTCGTCCGGGTACGGGTGCGCCCCGTCCGCGACCAGGAACGGCACCACCAGGTACGGGGCCCGTCGCAGCACGTCGCCGCGCCGGGTCCGCCGGGTGATCTGTTCCTCGGTGAACCCGTCCCCGCGCAGGTCGGTCACCCACGCCCGCAACATCTCGTCCAGCAGACGCTTGCGGGTGTGGGCCGACTCCACCATGACGAACCGCCACGGCGTCGTGTGGTGCGGGGCCGGAGCGGTCACCGCGGTGGCCACGGCGCGGCGCACCAGCGCCGGGTCGACCGGTCGGTCGGTGAAGGACCGTACCGTCCGTCGGGCAGGGACCACGTCGCGCGATCCATAGCGGAACATGTCGGCGTCGGCCGGCCGGATCAACTCGGCCGCGCCGGGGCCGTCCTCCTCGTCGACCAGGTCGCCCAGACCCGAAACGATCGCCACCGGAATCGCGCTGGTCTTGCCCTTGACCAGTTCACCGGCGCCGGCGATCTCGTCGGCGACGGCGTTGATCGTGGCGTCCATGAGGTTGCCGTGGGTGTCGACCGTGCCGCGCAGGTCCTGTGCCGCGCGCAGTCCGGCCACCCCGATCGCCACGTCGGTCTGACCCTCCCGCCAGGGGCGGCCGAAGGTGTCGGAGATCACCACGGCCACGCGCACGCCCAGGCGTTCGGTGATCTCGGCGCGCAGGGCACGGGCGGAGACGTCGGAGTCCTCGGGCAGCAATAGCACCGTCCCGGGTTCGACGTTGGAGGCGTCCACCCCGGCGGCGGCCATCACCAGCCCCTGTCGGGTCTGCACGATCCGGGTCCGACCCATGCGGGCCACCACCCGTTCGGTCTCGGCGTCGATGGCTTCCTCACGGTCCATCCGCACCGCGCGCCCCTCGGCCTTGCTGACGACCTTGGAGGTGACGACCAACATGTCACCGTCGACCAGTGGATCGCCCGAGGCCGCCACCGCGTCGACGATCAGCGCGGCCAGGTCGTCTCCTCGGCGTACCTCCGGTATCCCGACCAGGCCGCGCACGCGGAAGCCGGTGCTCATCGGTCCTCGTCCCCGCGCAGCTCCAGGGCCAGGTCCAGGGCGGCCCGGGCCAGCGCCTCGGTGGTCCGGGGGTCGCTCATGTACAGGGGGCGGGATCGGACCTCGATCCCGTCGACCTCGGTGTCGGCGTCGGCCTCGTCGACCAGCCAGCCGTCCAGCAGGTCCGAACCCAGGTGCTCGGCGACCGCTCGGGCGCTGGTCTCGACCCCGATGGCGGTGAGGCAGGCGTCGGCCATCCCGCGCACGGGCGCGCCGCCGATGATGGGGGATATGCCCACCACGGTCTTGTCGACGAGGGCCTCGCGGATCCCAGGGATCCCGAGGATGGAACCCACGCTGACCACGGGGTTGGACGGCGGCAGCAGGACCACGTCCGCGTCTTGGATGGCGCGTAGCACGCCGGGGGCCGGCTTCGCGGTGTCCGCGCCCACGGAGACGATCTCCGAGGCGGGCAGTGCGGCACGGTGCTCGATCCACCATTCCTGGAAGTGGATGGCCCGGCGCCCTTGCCCGTCCTCGACGACGATGTGCGTCTCGACCTGGTCGTCGCTCATCGGGAGCAGGCGCACACCCGGCTTCCAGCGGTCGCACAGCGCCTCGGTGATCGCGGAGAGGGGGAAACCCGCCGCGATCATCTGCGCACGTACGATATGTGTGGCGGTGTCCCGATCACCGAGCCCGAACCAGGTGGGTTTCATCCCGTAGGCGGCGAGTTCCTCCTTGACCGTGAAGGTCTCGTCGATCCTGCCCCAGCCTTGTTCCTCGTTGATCCCACCGCCCAGGGTGTACATCACGGTGTCCAGGTCCGGACAGATCCGGAGGCCGAAGAGGGTGATGTCGTCACCGGTGTTGCCGATGACGGTGATCTCGTGGTCTGTGGCCTGGTCCGGGCCGGTCGACGCGTCCATTCCCAAGGCGGCCTTGAGGCCGCGGAGGAAACGTGCGCCGCCGATACCGCCGGCCGGTACGACTATCCGCATGCGCCCAAGTCTGGCAGGCTGGGCAGGCGTATGGGTCGTCTGCCCCATGGTGGGCGCGGTCCATCGTGACCGATCCGGTGCGAGCGGTTTGCGAACCTTCCGGTGGCGGTCACCATCCCACCCCATCGGCTCCGCGTTCGGTGTCCCTTAAGTCCCGCCCACGCACGGTCGAGCCGATTCACCCGACAGTCCGACGATATGCCAAGCTTCCTCCGACGCGATGGCGAAGCAGCAGAGGGGAACCTCTCTTGAAAAACGAAACACTAGAACGCCTACGCCTGCCCGGGGCCTGGGTCCTGTTGGGGGCCGTGGGTGTCACGATGCTCTCGGGTCTCATCGATCTGATCATCATTTCGAGCGAGATCGGCGGGAGCTTCGCCGGGGCCATGGGAGGGGCCGGTTCGTCCTTCTACGGCATCAACGTCACCCTGCTGCTGATCGCGGCGGTGGCCCTGGTGTTGACCGGTGAGCGTACTCGCCCGAACTCCTTCCCGGTGGTCCTCACCGCGATGATCATGGTCGGGGTCGGGCTGCTGTTCTGCCTGATCGGCTTGATCAGTGGGTTCATCGACATCAACAACGGTGGCCTGGCGTTCTCCGGCTTCCTGTCTCGGGCCGCACTCGGCGCGGTGCTCGGCTTCTTCGGGTTCGCTCTGCTGAAGGCGTTCAACGACCCGAACCTGGTGCCGCGCGCGCAGCCGCAGCAGCAGGTCCAGTACCCGCAGCAGTTCCCGCCGGCCACCGGCGCGCAGCAGGGATTCGCCCAGCAGGGCTACCCCTCGGCCGACCCGGCCCAGGCCTACGGCCAGGACCCGGCGGCGCAGCAGGCGGCCTACGGTCAGCAGTACGGCCAGGAAGCCGCTCAGCAGCAGGTGGCCTACGGTCAGGACGCCTACGGCCAGCAGCAGGAGGCCGTCGCCCAGCAGTACGGCACGGGTGCGCAGCAGGCCGCCTATGGCCAGGACCCCTATGGTCAGCAGCAGGACGCCGCCGCCCAGCAGCAGGCGGCCTATGGCCAGGACCCGGCGGCCCAGCAGTACGGGACCGGCGCTCAGCAGGCCTATGGCCAGGATGCCTACGCCCAGCAGTACGGGACCGGTGCGCAGCAGGCCGCCTACGGCCAGGACGCCTATGGTCAGCAGTACGGCACGGGTGGCCAGCAGGCCTACGGGACCGGCGCTCAGCAGGCCTACGGTCAGGATGCCTACGCCCAGCAGTACGGGACCGGTGCGCAGCAGGCCGCCTACGGCCAGGACGCCTATGGTCAACAGCAGGACGCCGCCGCCCAGCAGCAGGCCGCCTACGGCCAGCAGTACGGGGCCGACTCCTACGGTCAGCAGTACAACGTCGACGCCTACGGCCAGCAGTACGGAACGGGCGCTCAGCCGGCCGCGCAGCCGGCCGAGTACGGGCAGGGCTACGACCCCTCCCAGTACGCCCCGCAGCCCTACGACGCTCAGCCGGTCGCCGACCAGCAGGCCCAGGACGCCATCCAGAACGGCTGGTACCAGAACCAGAACCAGGCCCAGCCGGGGCAGGAGCCGCCTGCCGAGGGCGGAGTTGAAGGATTCTTTAACTCCGGTGAGAACAATGGTGGTGAGTCGTCGGATCCGAACGCCGGCACCTACGGGAGCCAGTACGGATCAGGCGCCGGTTACGGCTCTGACCAGCAAGGACAGGGTGGAGCCGATGGCCAGCAGAACTGGTACGGCAACGACGGTCAGCGCTGATCCATCCTGGTAGGCCTCCCGGAAGCGCACCTTGGAAGGTACGTGAATGGCGTGGTAATCCACAGAACGGACATCGCGGGCCTGCCGTTGGAGGCTCGTCGCATGATATTCAGTGGATTACCACGCAGGGCGCTTGACCTCAGGTCGAGCATCCACGTGTAATTCCAATGTGGGATTTCCGCCCGACCCGGGGGATGAAAAGGGTCGGGACATCTATTGGGGGGCTACAGGAGGTGCGCATGAGCGAGGTCATCCCGCTGGCGCACGGTTCGGATGAAGATCCGGGCTGGCAGGAACGTGCCTTGTGCGCGCAGACCGACCCGGAGGCGTTCTTCCCCGAGAAGGGCGGCTCCACCAGGGAAGCCAAGAAGGTCTGTCAGTCGTGCGAGGTACGTGCGGAGTGCCTGGAATACGCGCTGGAGCATGATGAACGCTTCGGCATCTGGGGGGGACTCTCCGAGCGCGAGCGCCGAAGGCTGAAGAAAGCCGCCGGGGGAGATTTCGATTTCCTGGCGGACATGCTCTGAGGAGCCATCGCCATAGCGCGTCCGGGCACGAGCCCGGGCGCGCTTTTCTCATGTCGGTGGCTCTGAACCACGCCCTCCCTCCTCCGATGGGGTGAATGCTCCGATATGGTCGCACCGTCCCCCTGACCCGAATAGACCTGTAATGGTGCGGGGTGGCGTATCGTGATGTCCCGCGTTCGCGCCCGCGAGCCGCCCCGCGCACTCACGCGCCGACCGGCCGGCCCGGCCGGAGTATCCCCGGCCCCGTGCAGCACGGGTGCCGATCCATCTCCCGGAGAGAACCCACCACAGCCGTGCATGACCTGGATTCCGCCCGTCACGTCGTCACCGCTGTCCTCGTGTCCCACGACGGCGCACGCTGGTTGCCGGAAACCCTGTCCGCGCTGCGTGCGCAGAGCAGGCCCGTCCAGCGCGTGGTGGCGGCCGACACCGGCAGTACCGACGGAAGCACCGACGTCCTCGCGGACCACCTGCCCGACGACGCGATGATCGACCTGCCCGACGACACCGGCTACGGCGACGCGATCCGGGCCGCCTTGGACCTACCGCGTTCCACCACCGAGGTACGGGGCTTCGACGACGACGCCACCGAGTGGTTGTGGCTGATCCACGACGACCTCACCCCGGAGAGGGACACCCTCGAACAGCTGCTGACCGCGGCGGACAACGACCCCCGCACCGCGGTCCTGGGCCCCAAGCTCCGCGACTGGTTCGACCGCCGGCTCCTGGTCGAGGTCGGCGTCACCATCGACGGGGCAGGCCGCCGCGAGACCGGCCTGGAACAGCGTGAGTTCGACCACGGTCAGCACGACGGCACCCGCCAGGTCCTGGCCGTCTCCAGCGCGGGCATGCTGGTCCGCCGCGACGTGTGGGAACGGCTCGGCGGGTTCGACCCGGCGCTGCCCCTGTTCCGCGACGACATCGACTTCTGCTGGCGTGTGGGCGGCGCGGGACTCCGGGTGCGCCTGGTCACGGAGGCCATCGCCTACCACGCCGAGGCCTCGGCCCGCCGCCGTCGGCGCATCACGGCCACCCGCAACCACCCCCGCCGGATCGACCGCAGGCACGCGGTGTTCGTCCTGCTCGCCAACCTGCCCGTCGGTGGCATGGTGTTCGCCCTGTTGCGCAACTCGGTCGCCTCACTGTTGCGCGTGATCCTGTACCTGCTCATCAAACAGCCGGCGAACGCGCTGGACGAGGCGGCCGCGATCACCATGGTCTACGGCAGGCCGTTCCGGCTGGCCAAGGCCCGTTTCCGCCGCCGACGCGACCGTCGCCGAACCTACAGCGCGATCCGCCCCTTCCTCGCCCGCGGCGTGGCCGCCCGGCAGTTCGCCGACGCGTTCACCGGGCTCCTCACCGGCGAATCGGTCGGCGACACCGCGGGCCGGCACCAGGCCGTGACCGTCCAGCCGGGTGAGGAAGAGGACGGGGTCGCCGACGACGCCGACTCGTTCCTGCGCCGGGTGGTCCTGCAACCCGGTCCGATGCTGGTCATCGGGTTGACCGTGATCACGATCATCGCCGAACGTTCGCTCCTCTTCGGCGACCTGCTCGCCGGGGGCGCGCTTCCCGCGGTGGCGGGCAACGCCGCCGACCTGTGGAACCTGTACCTGTCCGCGCATCCCGACACCGGTGTGGGCACCGACGGCCCGGTCCCGCCCTACGTGGGTGTGCTGGCGCTGCTGTCCACCCTCACCCTGGGCCAACCCTGGGTCGCCGTCATGGTGATCCTGCTGGGCTGCGTCCCCTTGGCCGGCCTGACCGCCTACCTGCTCGCCAAGGAGGTGCTGGGCTTCCGCCCGGCCCGTCTGTGGATGGCCGGCGCCTACGCGCTGATGCCGATGGCCACCGGCGCGGTCGCCCAAGGCCGTCTGGGGACGGCCCTGGTACACGCCCTCCTGCCGATCCTCGGACTGTTGTTGGTCCGGCTCGTGTCCATGCCGCCCAAGTCCTCCCGACGGGCCGCCTGGGGACTCGCCCTGACCCTGACCGTGGCCACCGCATTCGTCCCCCTCGTCTGGCTGCTGTGCCTGGTCACCGGGGTACTCGTGGCGTTGGCCTTCGGGCACCTGGGCCGCCGCGTCTACGTCAGCGTCGGAATCGGCCTGGGCGTGCCGTTGATGCTGCTCATGCCGTGGACCCTCGAACTCCTGCTGCACCCGAGCCTGTGGCTGCTGGAGGCGGGGCTGCACCGGCCCGAGCTGTCCGACCCCGGGGCCACCCCCGTCGAACTGCTCATGCTGTCCCCGGGCGGCCCCGGCACCCCTCCGTACTGGGTCACCGCCGGGTTCATCGCGGCGGCGCTGTGCTCGTTGCTGCTGCTCCGCAACAGGATGATCGTGGCGGCGGGTTGGTCGCTCGCCCTTTTCGGTCTGCTCATCGCCATCCTCACCGGCCAGGTCGTGATCGAGCCCTACTTCGGTGGTCCGCCCGCCCAGGTCTGGCCCGGGGTCGCGCTCGCCTTCGTCGCCACCGCCGTGCTGCTCACGGCGGCCACGGCGGCACGGGCGTTCGGCGACATGATCGGTGGAGGGGGCCTCAAGCGGTACTTCGCCCTGGGTGTGGCCACCCTCGCCCTGGCCACCCCGATCACCGCGGCCGGTCTGTGGATGTGGGAGGGAGTGGACGGACCCCTCACCGCGGACGCCACCCCGGCCGTTCCCGGTGCCCTGATCAGCGTCAGCGGCGATGGGACCCGACCCCGCACCCTCATCGTCACCCCCGCCGATGACGGCGCTTTCGACTACGTGGTGGCGCGAGGTCGCGAACCCCGCCTGGGCGAGGAACGGCTCGTGCCCGATCCGGAGACCCGTGCCGTCATGGATCGGGCGGTGGCCGAACTCGCCGCCGGCCAGGGCGATCAGCTGGTCGCCCTGCTCGACCACGGCATCCAGTACGTGCTCTACCCCCGGCCCGAGCTGGGCGGACCCGCGGACGCCACCATGGTCGACATCCTCGACGGCACCCCCGGCCTGGGTCGGCAGTCGCTCTCCCACCACTACGGGCTCTGGCGGATCGCCGAGCCCACCGGTGCGCTCCGCGTGGTCGAAGAGGACGGTGTGACCGCCGAGGCACTCACCGTGGACGGTTCCGCCGACGACCTCACCGCACAGGTCGAGGAAGGCCACACGGGACGGCGCCTGGCCCTGGCCGAGACCGCCGACGACGGCTGGGAGGCCAGCCTGGACGGTGTCGAGCTCACCCCGGTGGAGACCGAGAACGGTACCCAGGCCTGGACCCTGCCGGTGAACGGCGGGGAACTGCGGATCCGTTACACCGACCTGGTGCAGCGGGCCTGGGTCCTGACCCAGGGCGTACTGCTGCTGATCGTGTCGGTGCTGGCCGCGCCGGGTGTGCGTACCGAGGAGGAACGGCGCCTCATCCAGGCCACCCCGATGCCGAGCCCGCGCCGTCCGCGCAAGGGCCCCTCGGCGCCGGGTCGGGGCCGACGAACCCGCAGGGGCGCCACGGTCGAGACCGAGGCTCCACCGGAGGACACCGCCAAGGAGGGCGTCTCCCCGGAGGACGCCGGCGACGACCAGGTCGATGACCCGGGCGACGAGCCCGACAGCGGGCCCACCACCACCGGGTCCATTCCTGTGGTCGGCGGCCGTCGTCGTGGCAAGCGCGGGACCAGGCGGGCCGGCACCCGCAGGGCTCCGAAGAAGCGTCGAGCGGACGACAAGGGCGCGTCCCGCGATGACGCGGAGAGCCCCGACGATGAGAGGGAGGGCTAGATGCGACTGATCGTGGAGAACCGGTTCGCCCTGTTCGGACTGGTCGCGCTGGCCCTGCTCGCCCTGTTCGGGGTCGCCTTCGTCATCCGGCCGGTCAACCCCGAACTCGGGGTGTCCCGGCCCGGGACCGTCCGTCCCGAACTGGCCACACGCGTGTGCCCGGCCCCCCATGAGTCAGAGGACGACGGCGCGGAGAGCTCGATGGCGGGCTTCGCGCCCCGGGTGGGCCGCGACGACGAGGGGGCCCTGTGGGCGACACCCGTCGAGGGAACCCCGCAGGAGGACGAGGACACCGACGCGGAGGAGACGGACGAGGCGGACGAGGACACGGAAACCGAGTCCCGGAGCCCCGATGACGCCGAGGAGGCCGACGAACGCGGAGACCTGCTCGGCGAGGAACTCACCGAACCCGGCCGGGTCTGGCGCACCGACACCGGTGAGGTCTCCCATCCCACCGCGCTGAACGCCGAGGGTTCGCTGGCCTCCGGCCTGGACGTCGCCCAGACCACGGTGTCCGACGACGCCGTCACCGAGGTCCGCTGCGGTGAACCCGGCATCGGCGCGTGGTTCGCCCTGCCCGGCGGTGGCGGTGCCGACGGGGTCGAACTGGAGACCCTCACCGTGCACCTGACCAACCCCGAGGACTTCCGGGCCACCACCAGCATCGACATCTACGCGTCCGAAGGGCCCTCCTACTCACCGGAGAGCCGGGGGATCGGCCTGGAACCGGGGGAGTCGACCACCATCGACGTCACCGAGCTCATCCAGAACACCGGTTCCATCGGCGTTCACGTGCGCACCAGCACGGGACGCGTGGCCGCCTCCCTGCTCGCCGAGCACGCCGAGGGGCACACCGACTGGGTCACCCCCACTCGGGCCCCTGACGTCGAACAGGTCATTCCGGGTCTGCCCGCCGGTGAAGGCGTCCGGCGCCTGATCGTGGCCGCGCCCGGTGACGAACCCGTCGAGGCCCGCGTCCACGTGGTCCCCGAGGAGGGTTCCACCGAGGACGGTGACGAAGAGGCCGAGGACGAGGGCGAAGGCAACGGTGGCAAGGGCACCCCGGACGATCCGATGATCCTCAACGTGCCGCCCGCCGCCTCCGCCTGGATGACCATGGAGAGCGCCCTGGCCGGTCTCCCCGGCACGATCGTGGTCGAGTCCGACTCCCCGGTCGTGGCCGGTGTGATCGTCGAGGAGGTCGACTCCGACGACGGCTCGACCGTCGTGGAGACCGCCTACACGGCCGCCGTCGACCCGCTCGCGGCCCCGCTGAACGGCACCGCGGTCATCCCGGACGTGCCCGAGGACGTCGACGTCGAGCTCATCCTGGGCGCCCCCGACAAGGACGCCAGGGTCGTGGCCACCCCCATCTCCGCCGACGGCAGCATGGGCGACGCGGTGCGCGCCGACGTGGCGGGCGGTACCACGCACGTCTTCGGAACGGACACCGACGGTTGGGCCCCGCCCTCGGGGGCCGACCCCGCGGACGGGTACGCGGTGCGCCTGGAACTGTTGGACGACTCCGGGCCGGTGTACGTGGCCCGGGTGCTGCGCTCGGGTTCGGGGATCAGCGTCCTGCCCGTGCGGCCCGCGCCCATCGAGGTCCGCCTACCGGTCGTCCGAGACAGCATGACCGGTGTGGTCCCCTAGTGCCGCGTCAGCCAGGATTCACCCCGTCGCGGAGTTCGGCACGGCACCTCGCCGCGTTGGCGAAAAGCCCACATAGGAACCACTATGAGGACTTCCCGCCGCCTTGCGATGCACCATCCTGAACCCCGCTCCGTAACGGGCGAATCCCGACCGACGCGGCACTGGCGGAGCGCTTCGGGCAGGGGTGGAATCCGGTCGTGCGGGGTGGCACGGCCGGATCCGGACCCGTGGGGGCGGGGCCGGGTCGTCACCCTTCCGGGTCGACCGACTCCGGCTCCACCCCGAGCAGGTTGGCGACCTCCTCGACCACGGCCTCGTGGACCAGGAGGGCCATCTCGTCCGGATCCTTGGTCCGGATCTCCACGGGACGGCGGTAGACGACGATCCTGGCCCGACCCTCGGGGTCGGTCTCCAGGCGGGAGAAGGGGATCGTCTCGGATGGCTCGCCGCGGGGCGGGACCGGCGGAACGTCCTCCACTAGGAAGTCGACGTTCGCCAGCTCGCGTGCCCACAACCGTTCGAGGCGTTCGACCGCGTCCAAGACGAGGTCGTCGAAGGCCTGCGCTCGGCTGCGGTACACCGGTAGGTCGGAGGGCACGAGAGGACCGCGGATGCCTCGGCCGCGGCGGTCCCGGCGCCGGACTCGATCTGGTTGGCCACTGGAAAGGCGCACTCGTCGCACACTTCGAGCCTAAGCCATCACGGGCCCCTGGCGTAGCCCCTGTCCGATTCGGGCCCCAAGGCCATGGTGGGGCCGTGGATCCCGGGAACCCGCTCGAAGCCGGCGAGTGGGTTCGGAAAACGTACAGCTCATGACACGATGCTGGCGTGTCCCTCGGTAAAGGCATACAGTCGAACGCTGTGAGCCATGTTCGACGCTGTTCCCGCACCGCGTGCAGGCAGCCCGCCGTATTCACGCTCACGTACGTCTACGCCGACTCCACCGCCGTCCTCGGACCGCTCGCCGCCTACGTGGAACCGCACTGCTACGACCTGTGCGCCATGCACGCCGAGCGCCTGACCGCACCGCGCGGGTGGGAGGTGGTCCGGCTCCCGGTCGAGACGTCGGGCGGAGGCCCCGGCAGCGATGACCTGGAGGCGCTGGCGGACGCCGTACGTGAGGCGGCGCGGCCGCCAGCGCGTTCTGAGCCGTCCCCCGGAGAGCCGGTGGGCGAGGGCCAGGAGATCCTGCGCCGCGGCCACCTACGCGTGGTCAAGTCCGACCGTTCCGAACAGCGAGACCCTCGCCGACCGCACGGCTGAACGGGCGCCCCCTCCGGGCGATGCCCGTGGGGCTCCCAGCCGGTACCTTGCTAGTTTTGTACGGCGTCCGGAACCCGGACGCTGGACCGAACTCGTGGCAGAACCGACCCGGCCGGAGCAGACGTGGTTGACCTCGGAAGCATCTTCAAGGCATACGACGTGCGGGGTGTGATTCCGGACACCTTCAACGCCGATATCGCCCGAGCGATCGGTGCGGCATTCGCCCGCGTGGTGGCCGCTTCCTCCGTCGTGGTCGCCCACGACATGCGCCCCTCCTCGCCGGAGCTCGCCCACGCCTTCGCCGACGGGGTCACCTCCCAGGGCGTGGACGTGGTGTTCGCCGGACTCGGCTCCACCGACCTGCTCTACTACGGGTCCGGTGCCCTGGACATGCCCGGTGCCATGTTCACCGCCAGTCACAACCCGGCGGAGTACAACGGCATCAAGATGTGCCGGGCCGGGGCCGCGCCCATCAGCGGCGAGTCCGGTCTGGACGACATCCGTCGTCTCGCCCAGGAGAGCCTGAACGGGGGCGGCGTCCCCGCCCACGACGGCCCGAAGGGCACCGTCGCCGAGAGGGACCTGCTCGCCGACTACGCCGAATACCTGCGCGACCTGGTGGACCTGTCGGGTTCTCGGCCGCTCAAGGCCGTGGTGGACGCCGGCAACGGCATGGGCGGCCACACCGTCCCCGCGGTGCTGCGCGACCTGCCGCTGGAGATCGTGCCCCTGTACTTCGAACTCGACGGCACCTTCCCCAACCACCCGGCCAACCCGTTGGACCCCGACAACCTGGTCGACCTCCAGGCCAAGGTGCGCGAGACCGGCGCCGACATCGGTCTGGCCTTCGACGGTGACGCCGACCGCTGCTTCGTCATCGACGAGCGGGGCGAACCGGTACCCCCGTCCGCGGTCACCGCGCTGGTCGCCGTCCAGGAACTGAAGCGCGAACCGGGCGCGACCATCATCCACAACCTCATCACCTCCGCGGCGGTCCCCGAGATCGTCGCCGAACACGGCGGCGAGCCCGTCCGCACCCGGGTCGGTCACTCCTTCATCAAGGCGACGATGGCCGAGAGCGGGGCCGTCTTCGGTGGTGAGCACTCCGCCCACTACTACTTCCGGGACTTCTGGAAGGCGGACACGGGTATGCTCGCGGCGATGCACGTCCTCCGTGTCCTGGGGGCGGACCAACGGCCGCTCTCGCAGATCACGGAGGAGTACTCCCGCTACGCGGCCTCGGGTGAGATCAACTCGAAGGTCGACGACGCCTCCGGTCGCATGGCGGCGGTACGCGAGGCGTTCGTCGGACGGGACGGAGTCACCGTCGACGAACTCGACGGTCTCAGCGTCACCTTGCCGGAAGGGGCCTGGTTCAACCTGCGCGCCTCCAACACCGAGCCGCTCCTGCGGCTCAACGTCGAGGCCGCCGACGACACAGAGGTCGCGCGCCTGCGCGACGAGGTCCTGGACATTGTCCGTGCCTGACCCGACCTCGCACGAGGCCGGCACACGAGGAACGAGAATCATGAGCACGAAGATCGACGGCTGGCTGCTGGAGATCCTGGCCTGCCCGCAGAGCCAGGCGCCGCTGCGCCACGACCCCGAGACCGACGAGCTGGTCTGCGACGAGAGCGGCCTGGCCTACCCCATCCGGGACGGCATCCCGGTCCTGCTCGTCGACGAGGCGCGCAAGATCTCCCAGCCCTGAACCCTCACCCAGGGGCCTTCACGAGGTACCCCCGGCAGGATCGAAAAAGGTTCGGGCCGAAACGGAACGTTCTACTCGTTTCGGCAGTCATAGGGGGTACGTCGGTCAGGCGGTGACCCACAGGGTCCCGTCTCTCCCAGCACGCCGACCGACGTACCCTGCCCGTACCCTGGTCCTGCGCGCCCCGCACAAGACGACCTCCCTGGAGGACACCGATGCCCGGTCCCGAATCGCTACTGCCGAGCGACCCCTCATCGTTCGGTGACTACAGCGTGACCGGACGACTCGGAAAGGGCGGCCAGGGCGTCGTCTACCTCGTCGAGGACACCGACGGGGAGGAGTACGCGGTCAAGGTCCTCAACGACCAGTGGTCGCAGGACTCCGACCTGCGCAAGCGGTTCGAGAAGGAGGTGCGGGCCGCCCAGCGGGTCGCGTCCTTCTGTACCGCGGCGATCATCGACGCCCAACTCGATCACGATCCGCCCTACGTGGTGAGCGAGTTCGTGCCGGGCAAGGACCTCCAGGAGACCGTGGCCAAGGGGCGCGCGGTCCGGGGGGCCGCGCTCCAGCGACTGGCGGTGTCCACCGCGACCGCGCTCGTGGCCATCCACAAGGCGGGCATCGTCCACCGCGACTTCAAGCCCGGCAACGTGCTGCTGGGCCCGGACGGGCCGCGGGTGATCGACTTCGGCATCGCCCGGGTCGACGACGGCACCGCCACCATGACCAACTCGATCGTCGGTACGCCCTCCTACATGGCGCCCGAACAGATCGAGGGGCGCGGGATCACCGACAAGTGCGACATCTTCGCGTGGGGATGCGTGATCGCGTTCTCCTCCACCGGACGGGCGCCCTTCGGTTCCGACACGGTGCCCGCCGTGGTGCACCGGGTGGTCAGCGCGCCCCCGGACCTGGACGGCATCGACGACATGCTGCGCCCCATCGTCGAGTCGTGCCTGGACAAGAACCCCGACAACCGCCCCAACGCCCAGCAGCTCCTCATGCGGCTGCTCGGGCACGAGGCCGACGAACCCGACACCGCCGACGCGTTCGAGCGGGGTGAGCGGGTCGCCCAGACCGGTCTGCTCAACGGGGCGCAGTTGCCGCCGGTCCAGCCGCAGACGGGCCCTCAACCCCAGACCGGGCCACGCCCCGGGATGGCCTACCCGCCGGGGGTCTCCGACCCGCGAACCGGTCAGAACCCCGGGTTCGCCAACCCCACCCCGGGCATGGGCAACCCCGGTATTTCCAACCCGCGGCCGGGGATGCCGGGGCACCCCATGAGCTCGGACCCCAGGCACGGCGGCTACGCCATGCAGCCGGGCACGTCCGACCCGCGTCCCGGCATGCTCGGGCAGCCGCCGCTGCCACAGCAGCCCAGGCTCCCGCAGGCGGCGCAGCACGGCGCGAACCCCATGATGACCGGCGGGCTGCACCCCAACCAGACCTACGGGGGCGGTTACCAGCAGCAACGGAAGGACTCGGTGCTGCAGCAGGGCTGGGTCATCCCGCTCGTGCTCATCACCATCGTCATCCTGCTCCTGCTGGTGCTCATCCTCGCGATCAGCGGCTGACCGAGCGGGCCCCGGGCGCGGTCAGGCCCGGGTGAGCTCGTTCATCGAACGCGAGACCGCCTCGTCCACCAGGTCGCGTACCCGGGGCCACCGGTCGTCGACGCAGTCGCTGGGCATCACCGTGACGCTGTCGCTGCCCGACATCTCCAGGACGTCCTGGACCCCCTCCGGTGTGGTCAGGCGCGCGTTCGCGGTCACCGCCAACACGCCCGAGGGTGGTCTGCCCACGTCCTGCACCACCACGTACAGCGAGAGACACGCCGCACCTACCTCCAGGTCCAGGCGGGCCCACCAGTGCGTGGCTCCGGGGGTGAGCAGCACGCGCGCGGCCACCCCGGTCCCGGCGCCTGAAGTACCGTCCCCAGAGGTCACGGTGGCGCGTGCCGTCGGGTCGAGCGCTCGCAGGATGAGCTCGACCGTGGCGCCGCGGGAGCGCACGTAGTCCAGGACCCTTCTTCGGGTGACCGCGCTCAGCGGTGGCACGGGAGCGTCGAGCACGGGACCCGTCCTCGGACCCCATCCGATCTCCGCGCGCAACGCCTCGGTGACCAGCCGGGCGAAGTGGGTGACCAGCTCCGCGAAGTGTTCGCCCTCCCGCGGACCGACCCGGGCCCGGGGTGCGGGGGTGCGCGGATCCGGCAGCAACGGCGGGTGGTCGGCGCGCTGGAGCACCCTGGACGCCAGCACCCACGGCAGGATCCGAGCGGGTGCTCCTTCGGAGGCTTCGGTGGAGGGTCCGTTCAGCTCGTCCAGCGTCCGCGCGCACTCCGCGTATACGTGGGCGGCGCGTACGACCGGATGCGCGGGCACGGTCGCCGCCTCGGCCAGGGCACGGGTGTGTTCGGCGGACAGTGGGGCCTGCGGCGGGCCCGAGACGGCGGACAGTTCGGCCACCCGCCCGGCGAGGCCCGCGATGTGGTCGGCGGTCATCGGGGGGTGGGGCTCGACCGGGTCGACGAGCAACAGGTCCGCGAGCGCCGGTCCGCCGCCCCACCCCTGGACGCGGTCGTGGGTGAGGGAACGTCGAGCCGCGGCCCGGGCCTCCAGGGTCTGGCACTGGCGGTGCCGGGCCCAGAACGCCCGAAGGCGGTCGACGTCCGTGAGTTCTGTGCGCACGCGATCCGGGAGGGAGTCCCGGACAGGGGCGCCGAGTTGGCTGTCCACGTGTGTTCACGTAGCCCGGGGGCGGTTTGCCAAAACATGCCGAACGGTTGGTCTGGGTGTCCGGAGGCGGCCGTGAATCCGGGTCAACCAGAGAGTTTCAAGAGCGTCCTGGGGCCGCTGGTGACCGGGTTCCGTCCTGTGGTGCGGGAGGTCGCCGTTCGGGCGCCCGAACCGAGGTGGGGCCGCCGTACCTCAAAGGGTGGGACGGAGCAGGCGCATCGCCTTCTCCTTCTCGAAGTCCATGGCCCGCGCGGGCGCCGGGGTCAGTCGACCCAGGCGTTCGCCGTGAGAGCGCACCCGGGCCAGGACCTCGGGTTCGGCCAGGACCCGCAGGGCGAAGGAGAGCGCGGCCGGAGGGATGTCGAACTCGCGCTCCAGCTCCAGCCCACCGCGGATGGTCCGCAGGTCCTCCTCCGTGAACCGGCGGTGCCGGTGGCCGCGCCCGATCGGCGGGTCCTGGGTGCGGGGGAGCAGCCCGAGGCCCTCTCGGTAGCGGAGCATGCGGGCCGTGCTGCCGACGCGTTCGGCGGCCGCCGAGATCGGCACCGGGGCGGGATCGGTGGAATCGCCGGGTTCGATGGAAGGAGTGTCGCGGGCGGCCATGTACGCGACCCTAACCCACCCCCACCTGTGCGCGGGGGGAATCTAACGCTCCGTCGTCAACTTTGTGACCCGGGTGGGGATGCGCCCCTAGAATCGGGGTCGCCACCACGACTTGACGAGTGAGGAACCCATGGCATTCGACTTCAAGGTCGCCGATCTTTCCCTGGCCGAGTTCGGCCGCGACGAGATCCGCCTCGCCGAGCACGAGATGCCCGGACTCATGGCCACCCGAGCCGAGTACGGGGAGAGCAAGCCCCTCCGAGGCGCCCGCATCATGGGCTCCCTGCACATGACCGTGCAGACCGCGGTCCTCATCGAGACCCTCGTCGCCCTGGGCGCCGAGGTCCGCTGGGTCAGCTGCAACATCTTCTCCACCCAGGACCACGCGGCCGCCGCGATCGTCGTCGGCCCCGACGGCACCGTCGACGACCCCAAGGGTGTCCCGGTCTTCGCCTGGAAGGGCGAGACCCTGGAGGAGTACTGGTGGTGCACCGAGCAGGCGCTCACCTGGCCGGGCGAGGGCCCCAACATGATCCTGGACGACGGCGGCGACGCCACCATGCTCGTCCACAAGGGCGCCGAGTTCGAGAAGGCCGGCGTCGTGCCGGACCCCTCCACCGCCGACAGCGAGGAGTTCGCGGTCGTCCTCAAGCTTCTGGGCGAGAGCCTGAAGAAGGACACCGGCAAGTGGACCAAGCTCGCCGAGGAGATCCAGGGCGTCACCGAGGAGACCACCACCGGTGTGCTCCGCCTGTACGAGATGCAGCGTGAGGGCACGCTCT
Source organism: Nocardiopsis sp. NPDC055879 (assembly GCF_053615935.1). NCBI lineage: Bacteria > Bacillati > Actinomycetota > Actinomycetes > Streptosporangiales > Nocardiopsidaceae > Nocardiopsis > Nocardiopsis sp. NPDC055879. The sequence continues at coordinate 148,803 of NZ_JBSHCT010000007.1, read as the reverse complement.
CCTTCCCGGCGATCAACGTCAACGACTCCGTCACCAAGAGCAAGTTCGACAACAAGTACGGCATCCGCCACTCGCTGCCGGACGGCATCATGCGTGCCACCGACGTCCTCATCGGCGGCAAGGTCGCCGTGATCTGCGGTTACGGCGACGTGGGCAAGGGTTCCGCGGACGCGCTGCGTGGCCAGGGCGCCCGCGTCATCGTCACCGAGATCGACCCGATCAACGCCCTCCAGGCCGCCATGGACGGCTTCCAGGTCGCCACCCTGGAGGACGTGCTGGACACCGGTGACATCTTCGTCACCACCACCGGCAACTTCAACGTGATCATGGCCGACCAGATCGCGCGCATGAAGCACCAGGCGATCGTCGGCAACGTCGGCCACTTCGACAACGAGATCGACATGGCCGGCCTGGCGAAGATCCCTGGCATCAAGAAGAAGGAGATCAAGCCGCAGGTCCACGAGTGGACCTTCGAGGACGGCAAGTCCGTCCTGGTGCTCTCCGAGGGCCGCCTGCTCAACCTGGGCAACGCCACCGGTCACCCCAGCTTCGTGATGTCCAACAGCTTCACCAACCAGGTCATCGCGCAGATCGAGCTGTTCACCAAGACCGACGAGTACCCGACCGGTGTGTACACGCTGCCGAAGATCCTCGACGAGAAGGTCGCGCGTCTGCACCTGGACGCGCTCGGCGTCAGGCTGACCGAGCTCACCAAGGAGCAGGCCTCCTACATCGGCGTGGACGTGGCCGGGCCGTACAAGCCGGACCACTACCGCTACTGATGGACCTCCGGCGATGACAACGCCCTCACACGAGGTAGCGGACCTCGGCCTCTCGGAGGCCGGGGTCCGTCGCGTGGCCTGGGCCGAACGCTCCATGCCCGTGCTGCGCAGCGTCCGTGAACGGTTCGCCGCCGAACGTCCCCTGGAAGGGCTGCGGGTGGCGGCGTGCCTGCACGTCACGGCGGAGACCGCCAACCTGCTGCGCGCCCTGCGGGCGGGCGGTGCCCAGGTGTGGCTGGCCGCGTCCAACCCGCTGTCCACCCAGGACGACACCGCCGCCGCGCTGGTGGCGGAGTACGGGGTGGGCGTGCACGCCTGGGCCGGTATGGACACCGTCGCCTACGACCGCAACCTGGTCACCGTCCTGGAGTCCCGTCCGCACCTGCTGCTGGACGACGGCTGCGACCTGGTGAACACGGTCCACGCCCACCGCCCCGACCTGCTCGAAGGCGTGCTGGGCGGCTGTGAACAGACCACCACCGGCGTGATCCGGCTGCGCCGGATGAGCGCCGCCGGAGAGCTTCGGGTTCCCATGGTGGCGGTCAACGACACCCGCACCAAGCGGATGTTCGACAACCGCTACGGCACCGGGCAATCCACCGTCGACGGCATCCTGCGGGCCACCAACACCCTGCTGGCCGGGCGGACCGTGGTCGTGGCCGGCTACGGCTACTGCGGCCGGGGACTGGCCGAACGCTTCCGTGGCATGGGCTCGAACGTGGTCGTCACCGAGGTCGACCCGGTCAAGGCCCTGGACGCCGTCATGCAGGGGTACACGGTCGCCACCATGGGCGAGGCCGCGCCGGTCGGGGACGTGTTCGTCACCGCCACCGGCAATCGCGAGGTGATCCGGGGAGAACACCTGGAGCGGATGCGGGACGGCGCGATCCTGGCCAACTCGGGCCACTTCGATCTGGAGATCGACCTACCGGCCCTGGAGTCGCTGGCGGTACGGGTGAACCACGGAGTGCGCGAACAGGCCGACGAGTACGTGTTCGAGGATGGTCGGAGCGTCCTGCTGCTGTCGGAGGGGCGGTTGGTCAACCTCGGCGCAGCCGAGGGCCACCCGGCCGCGGTCATGGACATGTCCTTCGCCGTGCAGGCGTTGACCACGGCGTGGCTGGCCGGCGCGCACGAGGACCTGGCCCCGGACGTGGTCGAGGTACCGGCCGAGATCGACAACGAGGTCGCGCGACTCGAACTGGCGGCCCTGGGCGTGGGGATCGACACCCTCACATCCGAACAGGAGGCCTACCTCAGCTCCTGGCGTCCCTGACTCACCGGGGTGGTCCGGGGTCGTGGGGCGGAGGTGTCCGATCGCTGCCACCGGGCCACTGCCACGGCGCCGGGGCCTGCGGGTACGGCCCCGGTTGCCGTGGGCCCGCGGGGTAGGGACCCGGCTGCTGCCATTCGGCCGCGTTCGGGTCCGTGCCGGTCATCTTGTGCAGGGTGCGGCGGCGCCGTTCGGCCAGCACCGCGGCGAGGAACACCGGGGGAGTGGTCCCCGGCGGCGGGGGCGGGCTGACCTGGGCGGCGACCGTGTCGGCCAACTGCGCGCCCATCTCGTGCCGGGTGTGCTCGGCCAGCTCGCCGTAGCGCAGCACGTATTGGCGGGCGGAGTCCGCGGTCTCGGGGGACAACCGGGAGAGTTCGGCCTGGGCGGCCCATCCGGCCAGCTGCGGCGGCATCGGGATCTCCTGCTGCCTGCGGGAGACGGAGCGTTCCTCCACCACCATGGTCCCGGCCACGAAGTCACCGACGCGGCGGCCCTCCCGGTTGATCATCGAGGTGATCAGCGCGATCACGCCCGAGGTCATCCAGAACTCCACGACCCCGCTCAGCGCGCGGGCCAGCGCCTGACGGAACCGCTCCGGCGAACCGTCGGTGCCGACCACCCGCAGACCCAGCGCCATCTTGCCCAGGGAACGTCCGCGCGAGAGCGTTTCGAACGCGGTCGGGTAACCGACCAGGATGAGGATGCTCAGCCCCAGGTAGATCGCGGCGGTCGCCGCCGGGTTCACGGAGACGCCGATCCACATCACCACCACGGCCAGCGCGAGCAGGGCGACGGCCTGCAGGATGACGTCGATGGCCAAGGCGGCGGTACGGGTCGCGAACCCCGCGGGGCGCAATTCCAGCACCACCGCGTCCCCCGTGACCAACGGCGTCACGCCGTAGACGTCGCCGCGGGTATCGCCGCCGGGGTAGGACACCTGTACACGCTCCCTCTCCGGGTGTTCTGGAACCGTTCCACCGACACTACCCGGGCCGAGCGCGCACCGGTCGCGGGGGAGCACGGTGGCCGGGTCAAGATCCAGTAGTGTCCAATGCGTGGATATCGACGTGTTCTCCGCGGTGCACACGCAGGAATGGGACCGGCTGGACGAACTGGTGCGCAGACGCCGTTCGCTCACGGGTGAGGAGATCGACGAACTCGTCGAGCTCTACCAGAGGGTTTCCACACACCTGTCGGTGGTGCGTACCTCCGGACAGGACCCGGCGCTCTCGGGACGGTTGTCGTCCCTGGTGGCCCGGGCACGGTCGGCCGTGACGGGCGCGCATTCCTCCGGTTGGGCCGACGTCGGCGCGTTCTTCACCCGCGGGTTCCCGGCCACGCTGTACCGCCTGCGCTGGTGGTGGATCGGGACCACCCTGGGAACCCTGTTGGTCGCGACCGTCACGGGGTGGTGGGTGGCGGGCGATCCGGACGTGCTGGCGGCGCTGGGCACCCCTGAATCCATCGCCCGCTACGTCGAGTACGAGTTCGCGAACTACTACACGGAGAACCCGGCGGGTTCGTTCGCGGCGCAGGTGTGGACCAACAACGCCTGGGTGGCGGCGCAGGCGATCATCTTCGGGGTGGCCTTCGGGCTGCCGACCCTCTGGGTGCTGTTGACGAACGCGATCAACGTGGGCATGGCCGGTGGCATGATGTTCGCCCACGGCCGCGGTGACGTCTTCTTCGCGCTGATCCTCCCGCACGGCCTGCTGGAGCTCACGGCGGTGTTCGTCGCCGGAGGTGTGGGCCTCAAGATCGGGTGGTCGCTGATCTCCCCGGGCGAGCGCACCCGATTGCGCGCCCTGGGCGAGGAGGCCCGTGCCGCCATCGGTGTGGCCCTGGGACTGGCGGTGGTGCTGTTCATCTCGGGCCTCATCGAGGGCCTGGTGACCGGCTGGATCACCAACACCTGGGTCGCCATCGGCATCGGTGTGGTGGCCGAGGCGCTGTTCTTCCTGTACGTGTTCACCGTCGGCAAGCGCGCCCATGAGGAGGGGGAGACCGGCGACATCGAGGACGCCCCCGCAGCCGTCCCCGTCGCCGGCTAGGCGAGATCTCCTCTGACAGAATCGAAGTCATGAGTGCATCCCCTCGTTGGTTCAAGAGCAGCTACAGCGCGGCTGTGAGCTGCTGCCTCGAAGTCGCGAGGTCGGAGGCGGTGATCCTGGTGCGCGACTCCCGACGACCCGAGGATGAGCGGCTGGTCTTCGACGGGGCGGAATGGCGGGCCTTCGTCAGTTCGCCTCCTCGTTGACCCTTTCCAGCCACTCGCGGGCGTCCTCGGAGTCCGGGTGGCCATGGCCCAGGGTCCGCTCGCGCACGTCCACACAGCGTCGTAGGTGCTCACCGGCCCTGTCGCAGTCTCCGGCCATGAACGCCGCTCGCCCCAGGTAGTAGTCGGACATCGCGACCAAGGGGTGTTCGACGTCCAGCGTCCGTAGACGGATCTCTCGCACGGCGAGGAACTCGTCCTCGGCGCGACGTACGTCCCCCAGGTGCATGAGGGCGAAGGCGACGTTCTCGCGTGCGAGGAGCACCCGGCCGTCGTCCGGTCCGTAACGGCGTGTCCTGGACTCGATCAAGGGGCGGAACCCCGTGACGGCCGCTTGCCAGTCACCACGGCGCAGGGGCATGAGGGCGACCATGAAACGCGCGCTGAACGTGGCGTCGTGCTCCTCGCCGTGCACCGCGAGGTTGGTTTCGAGGAGGTCGTGGTAGGCCCTCTCGGCCTTCGTCAGCTCTCCCTGTTGTAGCCAGGACTCGGCTATGCCGTGCCGCATCCTGAGAGTCTCGGGGTGACTCTCTCCGAGCTGAGACTCCAGGTCCCGTACGAACCGACGCCCCATCGACTCGGCTCCCTCGCTCAGGCCGGCCAGGTTGAGGAGGCGAACGATCTCCACCGCCTGGGAGACGAGTTCCGGCGACTCTCGGAAATCCGGATCGTCGCCCGGAAGCGGGTCTCCCCACCGGGCCCGTCGCCGCAGGATGTGGAAATGGGCGATCGACTCCTGGAACGGGTCACGTCCGTTCTGCCGAAACAGGAGCGAGGTGACCTCGTCGATGAGCGGTGCGTCCGACGAGGTGAGCCCTTCCAACACGGTCTCCGCCACGAGGGGGTGCAGGTGTACCGCCGGCTCACCCCTGTCAAGGCTCGACCGGACCAGTCCTTGGACGATCAAGGCGTTGATCGAACGGGCCAGGGTCGCCTCGTCCAAGGGGGACGCGGGATCGTCGAGGAGACCACCCCGAAGCGCGGAGATCGGAAGCCTGCGCACGGACACGTGCATGCCTTCGGGTCCTAGGAGAGCCAGGAACTCGAGTAGCCGTTCGGCCTGAGGGAAACGCTCGCCGACCAGTCGCAAGGACAGGCTCCAGACCCCCGAGAGCAGCTCGCGCTCGCTGCTCGTTCCGGCGATCAACGGGGAGGCGAGTCTGTCCAGGCCGGTGACATCGTCCTTCAACCGTTCCAGCAGCGACCAGGCGTCGGGGAACAGCAACCCATGGGTGGCGAGGATGCGTCCGGCCAGTGCCAGGGCGATCGGCACGCCACCGAGGCGTTCGGCGAGGGCCTCGGCCCCGGGTATGTCTTCGGCCCCGGCGTGGTCGCTCAACGCCGACCTCGCGGCCTGGTGGGTCAGAATCTCCACTCGGTGCACCTTCGCCGGAGCCCAGAGCGCGGGGTCGTTCACGCGGCTGGTGACCAGGACGAATCCTCCGGGGCTGGAGCGCATCCAACCCCGCTGTTCGCCCGGGCGGTTCTCCGGGTCCAGCAGCTCGGGGCGGTCGGCGTTGTCGATTACCAGCAGCCAGGGATGGGGAGCGGCGTCGAGGTGTCGCCAGACCCAGCGGGCAGCCGATCGAGGGGCGCCCTTCACCTGCTCGGCCTCGGTGCGCGAGGCGCCCAGTTCCACGGCGATCTCCAGCATGCTCGGCAGGATCGCGTCCGGCCGCACCCAGAACACGGTCCACCCCTCGGTGCGGGCGTGCTCGGCGAGGGCCGCCGCCACGGTGGTCTTGCCGAACCCGCCGGGCCCGGTGAGCACATGTGGCTCGGGCGCCCCGGGCGCCATCGCGTCCCGGAGGGCCTCCAAAAGCCCGTCACGCCCTCGTACGGCGGTGGCGAGACGCGGAGGGTCCAGCGACACGTCCGCGACGGTGGCGGGCGCCTGAGGGGAGTACACGTTGACGTCGCCGTGGATGTCACGGGACTGGATCAGTTGCCCGTGGACGGCGCCGTGGGCGGAGTTGTGGGCGTCAGGGGGTGAGGCCATGTCCCCATAGTGCACGGTTCCGTGCGGGCACCGGCGTAGGACGAAGATCGGCTCGGTTTCGTGACGCTGCGTCATACGGTTCGGGTATGGCGATGATCAGCTTCAGCCCCGATGACCAGACCGAGCGTGAACTGCGAGAACTCGCTGGGGGACGTTGACCACTCCACCGTCCTCAAGGGGATCATCCACGAGGCCTACGTCGAGCGCCGTCACGCTCTGCGCCATGCGGTCGGCCCTGAGGGGTGGAGAGCCCCTCATGCCGCACGAAGGAGACGCCCCCGTACGGGAGCGCCTCCTTTCGAGTCCGGGTGCTACAACCGGCCTTGGGCCTTGAGGTTGATGTAGGCGTCGGCCAGGGCCGGGGCGATGCGCTCGGGGTCGGCGTCGACCACCTCGGCGCCCATCCGGCGCAGCTCCGCGCTGATCCGGTGTCGCTCGCTCATGGTGCGTTCGGCGGAGGCCGCCCGGTACAGCGCGGCGGCGCTACCCCGTTCGGTCGCCATCTCCTCCACCTTCGGGTCCTTGATCCCCGCCACCAACAACAGGTGGTGCGAGGACAACAGCGGCAGACGCGGCAACAGACCCTCTTCGAGGGCGGTCGCGTTGAGGTCGGTCAACAACACCACCAACCGGCGACTGCGGCCCTGGGAGAGCACCGTGCTGACCAACCCCGCGGGGTCCGACTCCACCAGCTCGGCCTCCAACGGCGCCATGGCCTCCACGACCCGATGCACCTGGCTGCCCTTGCCCGAGGCCTTCACCTGGGCGCGGACGACCCGGTCATAGGCCATGAAGTCCACCCGGTCGCCCGCCTTGCCGGCCAGCGCGGTGAGCAGCAGGGCCGCGTCCATGGCGTGGTCCAACCGCGGGGTGTCGCCCACGCGTCCGGCGGAGGTGCGTCCGGTGTCCAACACGATGAGGATGCGCCGGTCGCGTTCGGGACGCCAGGTCCGCACCACCACACCGTCGTTGCGGGCCGTGGCGCGCCAGTCGATGGACCGGACGTCGTCCCCGGGTACGTAGTCGCGCAGTGAGTCGAACTCGCTGCCCTGACCACGCACCATCGCGGTGTGCTGTCCCTCCAACTCGCGCAGCCGGGACAGCTTGCCCGGCAGGTGCCTGCGGCTGTGGAACGGCGGCAGCGTCCGCACGGTCCACGGAGCCTGGAGGGTGGCCTGACGCCCGGCGAGCCCCAACGGGCCGACGCTGCGAACCGTGACCCCGGCGGACCGGGCGTCGCCGCGCCGGGTCGGGGTGAGGGTGGTCGTGACCCGCCGTCGTTCACCCGCCGCCACCCGAAGAGGCCGTGCCTTGGGCGTGCTGTGCGAGCTGGGCGGCCAGGCGTCGCGCACCGAACCGCGCAGCCGGCGCTTGGTCGGGTTGCCCACCAGGACCGAGACCGAAGCGGAGTCGCCCAGCCGCAACGAGGTGTCGCCTTCCCGGGACAGCCGCATCCGGCGAGGGGAGGTCGCCAACCCAACGTCCAGCACGATGAGCAGCACCACCAGGCCCACGGCGATGTAGGTGACGGGCTCACCGATCTGACCGGAGATCGCCACCGCGCACGTCGCGAGGAGCGCCAAGAGCACGGCCCGGCCGGTGACCACCATCAGCGCGGCACCGGGACGGAGGCGAGCACGCCGTCCAGGATCCCATCCGTGGTGGCGCCCTCCAGTTCGGCCTCCGGGCGCAGTCCGATCCGGTGCCGCAGGGTGCCCTTGGCCAGGGCCTTGACGTCGTCCGGGGTCACGTAGTCACGCCCCGACAGCCAGGCCCAGGCCCGGCTGGTGCGCAGCAGCGCCGTGGCGCCACGAGGGGAGGCGCCCAACCGCAGGGACGGCGAGTAGCGGGTGGCCCGGCACAGGTCCACGATGTAACCGAGGACCTCGGGGGCCACCCGTACCTGCGCGACGGCCTCGCGGGCCGCCCGCAGTTCGGCCGCCCCCGCGACCGCGGTCACGCCGGCGGCGGCCAGGTCGCCCGGGTCGAACCCGGCGGCGTGCCTGCCGAGCATGTCGATCTCCGAGTGGCGTTCGGGCAGCGGGATCGTCACCTTGAGCAGGAACCGGTCCAGCTGGGCCTCGGGCAGCGGGTAGGTGCCCTCGTACTCCACGGGGTTCTGGGTGGCCGCCACCATGAACGGGTCCGGTAGCGCCACCGGGGCGCCCTCCACCGTGACCTGACGTTCCTCCATGGCCTCCAGCAGGGAGGCCTGGGTCTTGGGCGGCGTCCGGTTGATCTCGTCGGCCAGCAGCAGGTTGGTGAAGACCGGGCCCTTCATGAACTCGAACTTCGCCGTGTGCTGGTCGTAGACGAGTGACCCGGTCACGTCGCCGGGCATCAGGTCGGGGGTGAACTGGACCCGCTTGTTGTCCAGGGACAGTGCGGCGGAGACCGTGCGCACGAGCAGTGTCTTGGCGACACCGGGCACACCCTCCAACAGGACATGGCCCCGGCACAGCAGTGCCACGACCAGGCCGGTCACCGTCTCGTCCTGGCCCACGACGGCCTTGGCCACCTCACGGCGCAGGGCGGTCAGTGCCGCCCGTGCCTCGTCGGCGGAGGGCAGTGCCTCGGGTGTGAACGCGCTCACGTGCCGTCTACCTCTCTCGATCCCTTGTCGGTTCTGGTCTGGGGAGAACCGCGCGACCCTTCGGTCCCGGTCCTTCGGTGCGTCGCCCGGTGCCGCGGGTCATCGCAGCTTCCGGGCGAGCCCGTCCAACGCTTCGCCGAGCCCGAGCATGGCGGCGTCATCGGCCACGTACGGGTCGTTCGGCCCCGGGTACAGCAGTTGTTCCAAGTGACGCGGGTCGTCCCCGGTTCGCGCGGCCAGCGTCGCCACCACGGTCTGCGAGCCGGAGTCGGCGTTCAGTCCCAGCTTGGGCACCGAACGTTCAAGGAAACCGTTGCGCAGCGCGGCCGCCACCCGGTCCCGCGCGTTGCGCGACCGGTACAGCCCGGCCCTCCCCTCGGTGGTCTCCGAGGCGCGCACCACGACGGGCAGCGACTCTTGGACCAGGGCGCCCATCCGCCGGCCCCGCCAGAGGGCGAGCAGCAGCAGCGTCAGGGCGAGGGGCACCGTGGACCACAGCAGTCCGCCCGGGAGAAGGTCGACGATGTCGGAGCCGCCGACCTCCTCGGGGGCGTCCGGGCGCAGCCACACGACGTTCTCCGCCGACGCCAGGTTCAGGGCCAGGGCGGCGTTGCCGTCGGCGTCCAGGTCGCGGTTGGACAGGAAGGCACCGGTGCCGACCACGGTGGTGGTGCCTCCGTGCGGAGAATCCACCCTCATCAGCGCGGACCCGTCGTCGGACGGGTAGCAGGCCTGGGCGACCACGTCCTCGTTCGCGGAGTACAGCTCACCGCCGACCTCGGCGGACCCCGCGGAATCGGCGGCGGGCAGCGCGCATTCCGGTTCGAGGGACTCCTCGTCGTCGGCCCGCCCGGTCACGTCGGTTCCCGGCGCGAACGCCCCCAGGGAACGCAGCGAGGGCCGCACGAGCACGGTGTCCGTGCCCAGCTCGGAGAGTGTGTCCAGCTCCTCGGGCAGCAACCGATGGTCGAGGAAGACCAGCAGCACGGTGTCCTCACCCGCGCGTTCCACGGCCCGCGCCGCGGACGTGGAGTCACGCGCCACGGTGACGTCGGACTCCTCGCCCAGGAGCCGGGCGAGGGCCCGCGCCCCATCGGGTTCGGGGCTGCCCGGCTCAAGGTGGCCGGAGGGGAACTGTTCGCCGCCCAGGGACAGCAGGACCCCCACCAGGAGCAGGGCGGAGACCAGGGCCGCCGGGACACGGACCGAGCGCCACAGTCGTCGGGCTCCGGAGTCGTTCCCGGGACGGGGCCGTTCTCGGGTCGCGGACTCGGGGGAGGCCGGAGCGGTCGCCGTCATCGTGTCCCCTCCACGGTCTCGCCCTCGGCGAGCACCGGACGGGCGGCGCTGAGCCGAACGTCCAGTTCGCGCAGGATGCGGGCGGAGTCCGCGGTGGCGACCCGGTCGCCGTAGACCACGTCGTTGAAGATGCGGGCGCCCTCGCGCAGCTCCTCGGCCTCTCCCGGCAGTACGTCGGAGGCCTCGGCCGCGAGTTCGGTGGCGGTGCGCCCGGCCCGGGGAGCGATGATGGTCCGGTCCTCCAGGTCCACGCTGATGGCGCGCAGTCGTTCCATGACCGCCTGGGCGAACTCGCCGGCGGTCTCGTGTCGTTCGGCCGCGGCGCGGTGGTCGGCCGCCGAGCGGACGGCTCCCTCGTGGACGAGGGCGTCGATACGGAGGTTGCGCCTCGGTCGCAGGTACACGACCAGCACGATCACGGCGATCGCCACGATGAGCAGGATCAGGGCGGCCCAGACCCAACCGGGCAGGTACCCCTCACCGGCGGCGATCAGGGCGTCGAACCACTCTCCCAGCCAGGCCAGGAAGCGATCGATGATCGAGGGTTCGTGCTCACCGTAGAGCGGGTCGGAGAGTTCCTCGATGGCGCGGCGTCGCCCCTCGTCCCGGCTCACCTCCAGGGGCGCGAACGTCGCCGGCCTCACGCGCGCGGCTCCGGCAGGTAGATCTCCGGGCCGCTCGACCCGCCCCGCTGGGCGACCTGGTGCAGCTTCAGGTCGAGCCCCTCACGGCGCATCCGCAGATCGACGTAGAGCAGGGTGTTCACCCCGGCCACGAACGGTTGGGTGACCGCGTAGATCAGCACGGTGAGCAGGTAGGTGATCGCTCCGGCGAGGATCGTGAGCCAGGCGGCCTCGGGAGCGGCCACGCTGATGACACCGGTGATCAGAGCCACCGGGCCGCTCAGGACCATCTGCACCAGCATGACGATGAGCCCGGTAAGGATCCAGTAGCCCAGGGTGCGCCACCAACCGCCCCGCGAGAGGCGCCAGGAACGCGCGATGGCCTGGAAGGGACCGATCCGCTCCAGCACGACTATCGGCATGGCGAAGTACAGCCGGATCCAGATCCACATCGCGGGCGCGATCACCGCGACCGCCGCGAGCAGGCCGACCAGCAGTCCGACGGCCACTCCGGCCCCACCACCGGAGGAGTAGCCGACCATGACGCCGACGAGGATCGCGACGAACATCGCGAGGAAGAACACCACGCCGATGACGAACCCGAGGAGCAGCTTCAACAGGGAGAGGCCGATGATGGCGCCGATTCGGCCGCGGGCGGCCTCCCACGCCTGCTTCGGGGTGAGCTTGTGACCGAGGACCGCCATGCCCGCGACCGCCGCCAGGAGGCCGAGCAGGATCGCCGCGCCCAGGTAGACGATCAGCTCGCCGAGGTACATGAGGCCCATGACCAGCGGAGAGGACGGGAAGAGCGGCGCGTTCGGGTCGACGGCCATCGGATCGGCCATGACCTCGTCCAGGAACGTGGTGTAGTCGTTCAGGAAGAGCGTCGAGGCGATCGAGCTGAGGATGGTCGCCAACGCCATGACGACGAGGGCCGACCCCATGGTGGTCTTCGGGTTGTTGCGGACGTAGCTGAACGCCCCGTTGAAGATGTCACCGAGGCTCATGGGCCGCAGCGCCACCACACCTGGCTTGGGGGCGTTGGGTCGCCCGGGGCCGTATCCGTGGCCGCCCTGGGGGCCGTTGCCGGGCGGGTATCCGGGGGGAACGCCGTGACCCGGGACACCGGGCGGGACGCTCCCGGGCGGTGGCCCGTAGGAAGGCTGTTGTCCGTAGTGCTGTCCGTAGGGGGGATGCCCGCCGTGGCCGGGCTGTGCGGGCGGGACGTACCCGGGCGGTGGCCCGTAGGACGGCTGCCCGTAGGCGGGTTGTTCGCCGTGGCCGGGCTGTGCGAGGCCCGGGTCATCGGTCCCCGTGGGAGGAGGCGTCGCCCCCTGCCCCGGAGCGGCCCATCCGGGGGCCGCGGGACCCTGGTCGGGGGAACCCGGGGCCGGCCGCTCGGACCCGCCGGAGCTCCCGGAGTCGGGCGACCGCTGTTCCTCGGTGCCGTCCGGGCTCTCCCCGGACGTGTCCCGGTGGCCGTCCTCCTGGCTCATCCGTTCCGCCCTCCGTGAGGTTCGGTTACTCTGCGCGAGCGTATTCGCGCCAATTCTGATCTGTCGGAAACCAACCTACCGGTCGGTCCCACCGCTCTTCAGTGGCCTCGGAGTGTGTCCCATGCCAACCGACGCACTTCATTCCTTTTGTATGCTTTCTGTTACCAACCGGCCAAGTCACGTAGCCTTCCAGGTCTTCCTGGCCAGGGGCGACACCGCCGGTGGTCGAAAGCAGGCCAAAAGGGCCCAACACCGTTGACCGCTCTTCCAACCCTGGCCATAGCCGGCAAGGTTGGAGAAGACGTAACGCGGTTCCCGACGATCCCGAACCGGGATCACGGGGACCGAACCACTGACGCCGCTTGAGTGTTCCAGGAGAGAGGAGTAGGCGCCGAAAACCCCGCGTCGCCCCAGGGTGACGCCGGCCCTACGGCGCCGGACACACCGATGAAGGGACGTGTACTGGTTGTCGACGATGACCTCGCCCTCGCCGAGATGCTGGGGATCGTACTGCGGGGTGAGGGGTTCGAACCCTCGTTCGTCCACGACGGGGACAAGGCCCTGGAGGCCTTCCGCGAGACCAAGCCCGACCTGGTCCTCCTCGACCTGATGCTTCCCGGGGCCGACGGCATCGACGTGTGCCGTCAGATCCGCGCCGAGTCCGGGGTGCCCATCGTCATGCTCACGGCCAAGAGCGACACCGTCGACGTGGTGCTGGGCCTTGAGTCGGGGGCCGACGACTACATCGTCAAGCCCTTCAAACCCAAGGAACTGGTGGCCCGCGTGCGGGTGCGTCTTCGCCGCACCGAGGAGCCCGCCCCCGAGGTCCTGCAGATCGGCGACATCAACATCGACGTCGCCGGGCACGCCGTGCGCCGCGACGGCGAACAGATCAGTCTCACCCCGCTCGAATTCGACCTGCTGGTCGCCCTGGCCCGCAAGCCGCGTCAGGTGTTCACCCGCGAGGTGCTGCTCGAACAGGTCTGGGGCTACCGGCACGCCGCCGACACGCGCCTGGTCAACGTGCACGTGCAACGCCTGCGCGCCAAGATCGAGAAGGACCCCGAGCACCCCGAGGTCGTCGTGACCGTACGCGGTGTCGGCTACAAGGCCGGTACCGCCTGATCCGACCGAGAACCCCATGACCGTGTCCGAACCCGAGGAGGGGCGGCAGGCCGACCCCGAAGGGGAACGGCCGGTCCCCTCCTCAGGGCTGCCCGCGTCCGAGGACGCCCCGAGCGAATCCAACTCGGGCCTGACCCGCGCCTACCTCCTCGCCCAGCACGCCGCGCGCGCACTGGTGCGCGGGGCGCACACCAACTGGCGCCGTTCGCTGTACCTGCGGGTCATCAGTACGACCCTGGTCCTGTCCCTGCTCGTCCTGGTGGGACTGAGCTACGTCCTCATCTCCGAGGTCCGCGGCGGACTATTGGAGGCCAAGGTGAACGGGGCGGTCAACGACCACCGCGCCGGCCTCAGCTACGCCGTGGCGGAACTGCAGGAGAACGAGACCAGCGACCGCGACCGCCTGCTCAACAACATCGCGCGCGAGCTGACCAGCCGCAGCGGTGAGACCGGGCTGTACGGCGTCATCGTGCTGCCCTCGGTCAGCGACGAACGAGGCTGGGCGACCGTCGACGAGGACACCGTCAACGAGAGCGTGCCCGAACGCCTGGTCGAACAGGTCCGCCACTCCGAAGTGCCCGACCAGCAGTACCACACGTACACGCGGATCGAGACCGAGGACGGCTCCGTCGAACCCGCGCTGGTCGTGGGAGCCCAACTCACCCACGCCTACGAGCTCTACTACGTGTTCCCGCTCCAACACGAGCAGGAGATCCTGGACCTGGTCCAGAACACGGTCGCGCTCGTCGGCGTCCTGCTCGTGGTCCTCCTCGGGTTCATCGCGTTCATGGTCACCCGCATGGTGGTCGCCCCGGTTCGCTCCGCGGCGCAGTCGGCCGAACGACTCGCCTCGGGCGACCTCTCCGAACGCATGACCGTGCGGGGCGAGGACGACATCGCCCGGCTCTCGATGTCCTTCAACGACATGGCGGGCAACCTCCAGGAGAAGATCCAGGAGCTGGAGGAGCTGTCCAAGGTGCAGCGGCAGTTCGTCTCCGACGTCTCGCACGAACTGCGCACCCCGCTCACCACCATCCGCATGGCCGGTGACCTGCTCTTCGACGATCGAGAGGAGCTCGACGGCTCCCACCGACGTTCCGTGGAACTCCTCCAGAGCCAGGTGGAACGCTTCGAGGAACTGCTCTCGGACCTGTTGGAGATCAGCCGACACGACGCGGGAGCGGCCACCCTGGGAATCGAGTCCTCCGACATCCGGGACTCGGTGATGAAGGCGGTCGGCGACGCCGAGCAGATCGCCGAACGCCGTGGGATCAAGGTGATCCTGCGACTGCCCGCCGAACCCTGCATGGCCGAGTTCGACACCCGACGGATCAACCGCATTCTGCGCAACCTGGTGGTCAACGCCATCGAGCACAGCGAGGGCCGCGACGTCGTGGTCGCCGCCGCCGGCGACCGTGACGCCATCGCCGTGGCCGTGCGCGACTACGGTGTGGGCCTCAAGGAGGGGGAGGAGCACCTGTGCTTCGACCGCTTCTGGCGGGCCGACTACTCCCGGGTGCGCACCACCGGAGGCACCGGCCTCGGACTGCCCATCGCCAAGGAGGACGCCACCCTGCACGGCGGTTGGCTCCAGGCGTGGGGCATGCCCGGCCAGGGATCCCAGTTCCGGTTGTCCCTGCCTCGACGCTCCGGCACCGAACTGCGCGGTTCTCCGCTGCCGCTGGTACCACCGGAGATCGCCTTGGGCCGTAACAACTTCACCGCCCCGGGTGAAACGTCCGCCAAGGTGCGCGGTGGCACCGAAGACGAGGAGGCACCGTGAGCCAGAAGGCACGAACGGTCGCGTGGTTCCCGAGGACGCCACAACCGGGCGTGAGGGCCCCGCGGTGGTCGTCCCGGGCCGCACGGAGCCTCGGAGCCGCCGCGCTCGCCTGCGTGACGCTCGCGGCGTGCGCCACCGTCCCCATGACCGGCCCGGTGGTCCCCGGCGAGGGCGGCGACGTCTCCGGCGACCCCTATGACGGCTACGTGCGGCTGCTGCCCGCCGGCCCGCAGCCCGGAGTGGCCCCCGAGGGTCTGGTCGACGGGTTCCTCAAGGACATGGGCAGCTTCGAGGAGGACCACAAGGCGGCGCGCAGCTACATGCTGCCCGAGACCGCTGGGACGTGGTCCCCCGACGGCGGCGTGAGCGTGTTCAACGACCTCGACGCCGCCGACTTCGACGCCGAGATCAGCAACGACGGCCTCACCGCCCGCGTCCTGGTGCGCAGCAACCTGGTGGCGACCATCGACGAGAGCGGCAAGTACGTCCCCACCCAGTCCTCGGCCACCCTCCTGGAGGAGACGTTCACCCTGGCCCGGGAGGACGGCGACCCCGAGGGCGAGTGGCGGATCCAGGACCTGCCGGACGAACTGCTGCTGAGCGCGCTCGACATCGAACGCACCCATCGACCGTTCAACCTCTACTACTTCAACGCCGAGCGCACGGCCCTGGTCCCAGACCCGGTCTACCTGCCGGTGAGCCCGGACCAGCCGGCCGAGCGGCTGCTCCGCAAACTCATCGCCGGCCCCACCGACTGGCTCGCGCCCGCGGTGTCCTCCGCGTTCCCCGAGGAGGCCACCACCCGGCTGGAGGTCGACGCCCAGCACGCGGTGATCAACGTCAGCGGCGTCGCCGAGATCGACGAGTACGACATGGCGGCCCAGATCGCCTGGACGCTGCGCCAACTGCCCGAGGTCCAGGAGTTCACCCTCAAGGTCAACGGCGAAGAGGTCGCCTTCCCCGATTCCGACGGGGAGAGCGCCGATCGGCCGCGCCCCGGCAGCGACCTGTGGGCCAGGGTGAGTCCCGGGGCGACCTCCTCCGACATCCGCGGCTACTACACCCACGAGGGGCAGCTGTGGTCGGCCTCCGACTGGACCGCCGAGAACTTCGGCGACGCCGAACCGGTCCCCGGCCCGCTCGGCCGCGGTGACCAGACGCTGGACCGGTTCGCGGTCTCGCTCGACCAGAGCACCATCGCCGGCATCACCCTCGGCGGGAGCGAGGTCGTCACCAGCCTCGCCAATCCGGGAGCCCAGACCCAGGAGGTCCTCGACGAGGGTCTGTTCACCGACCTGTCCTGGGACATCGACAACAACCTCTGGGTGGTGGAGGAGACCAAGGATGAGGATGAAGAGGGCGAGGA
The DNA here is from genome assembly GCF_053615935.1 of Nocardiopsis sp. NPDC055879. Taxonomy (NCBI): domain Bacteria; kingdom Bacillati; phylum Actinomycetota; class Actinomycetes; order Streptosporangiales; family Nocardiopsidaceae; genus Nocardiopsis; species Nocardiopsis sp. NPDC055879. Next base: position 132,186 of record NZ_JBSHCT010000007.1, on the reverse strand, counting down.
CGAAGAGGAGGGCGCGGGTCGGGAGCCCGAAGGGGACCCGAACCTCAGCGGATCGGGAGCCGAGGAACCGCCCGAACCGGGTGACAGCGCCCTGTGGATGCTCCGTGACGGCGACGAGGTCGTCCGCGCCCAGGTGAGCGGCTTGCGCGATCACTCCCTGGTGAGTTTCCGGATCTCCCGGGACGGTGCGCGCGCGGTGGTCATCACCGAACAGGACGGTGAACGAGCGCTCAAGGTCGGCCGGGTGGTCGACGACCGCGACGGTCAGGTCTCCGTGGGCGAGTTCATCACCCTCGCCCAGGAGCTGGAGGACGTCACCGCGGTCGCCTGGCGCTCCAGCGACCAGTTGGTGGTGTTGGGCAGCAGGGACGGTGGCACGCACCAGGCGATGCTGGTGGCGCTGGACGGCGGCACCCCCGCGGCCAGCGCGGGCACCCCCGCCGCGGGCATGGTCACCATCTCCGGAGCGCCCGGACAGCCCTTGCTCGCCGGTTCCGACGACGGCAACATCTGGGCCTCCAATGACCCGCTGAACTGGCAGAACGTCGTCGAGGGCGGGGCGCCCACCTTCCCGGGCTGACCCACCGAACAGACGAACGCGCATGGCCCGACGGCGGTGGGGCGCCGAGTTGTCCACAGGTTCGAAGTCGGCACTGGTGGAGCGGTGCCCGGTCCCGCACCCTTGAGGGCATGGACCAAGACGGCGCACCCTCACGGGGGTGGCTACCGGGCCTGTCGTCCGGGCTCGTGCACCACCTGTCGGCCCTCCTCACCGCACTTCTCGACCTCCTACTGCCACAGCGCTGCGCGGGCTGCTCCGCGCCCCACGGCCCGCTGTGCCCCGACTGCCGGACGTTGCTCGCCCAGAGGCCGCGCCCCTGCGTGCCACGGAGGGGATGCCCACCGACCTGGGCGGCGGGCGGGCACGCGGGGCGGGAACGTCGGGTCCTGCTCGCCTACAAGGAACACGGTGACGGGCGGCTGGCCGGTGTGCTGGGGGAGAGACTCGCCAGGACACTGTGGGCCTCGGGTCGTGCCGGTCCGGACGTGCTGCTCGTTCCGGTCCCGGGCCGCTGGGGCACCAGAGCGGGAAGCGGTCGGGTGGCGCGGCTGACGCGGGAGTGCGTCCGCGGCGCGGGCCCCTCCGGGGCGGCCGGAACGGCACCCGTCCTCGCGTACCGGCGCCCGGTCGGACCTCAGGTGGGACTGGGGCGGGCACAACGCCTGACCAACCGGGCCGGGGTGTTCACGGCCCGCCCACTCGCCCGACTCGAACACGGTGGGCGGGTCGAACCGGCCGGCCGATCGGTCGTGATCGTGGACGACGTCCTCACCACCGGGGCGACGCTCACGGAGGCGGCCCGAGTCCTGCGGGCGGAGGGCGCCCGGGTCCTGGGCGCGGTCGTGCTGGCGGAGCGGGGACGGGCGTCGGAGCGGCCGACTTCGGGCGCGGGCAATGTTCGAGGACCAAGGTTTTACAAACCCCCCTGAACAGGCGAAAGATGCCTTTCTGTAAGGCTTTGCGGGCCTGAGGGGTGGGTCGAGGGCCGGTTCTCCACCTGACATACGGGCCCGGACAGGTTACGGTCCAGGTATGGCACCCGTCCGGGTCCGTGGTTGCGTCGGAATCTCTGAGCCTCCGGGAAAACCGGGGAGCTCCTCCGGCAAGCCGATGCCAGGCGCAGGCGAAACGGCCCACGTAAGGCGACTTTTCGTCGACCGATCACGGTGCGCCTTAGAGGTAAGCCCTGCCCCGCGGAGGGTCCCGATGTCCCTCATGACAGGGAGAAGAGCAGTAGTCGCGATCAAGAGCGGCGACACTCTCAGCAGGCGGATGTGGGGACGAAGACCAGGTCGGCCGGACGGGTGGCATGCCGACGTGCGGGGGTCCGACGTGTCCGGGGTGAAGATCCCGTGGGCGTGGGCCCCCTACCGTTCCCAGGACCGGGACGGCTTTCTCGCGATCCTCGCGGCGTCCCGCGATCGCGGTCGTCCCGTCGTTTCCGACATCCTTCGTCCCGACCGTACCGACGTTCGTGTCGGGTACTTCACCGGGGTCCGCGCACCTTTCCCACCGCGGGTTCTCATGACCGATTCAGGCGACTTGCCCGGACATGTCCTAAACCCGTGGAAGGTCCTTATTCGCAGCTCACCGGCTCCGGGCAATCATGTCCTTGGGGCGGGTGATGACCCTGTCCCTGATGGGTATACGCACTTTCAAGCGGGCCGTGCACCGGCTCGCGCCGCCGACGGAAGGGGGTCGACGCGTCACACCCCTCCCTACCCGGGGAGGGAGTAGAACCAGCCTGGCCGTCGCCTTCACGACGGCCATGCGATGAAGGGGGTCCTATGGACATCATCGTCAAGGGTCGACGCACCGGTGTGAGTGAGAAGTTCCGACAGCATGTCGAGACCAAGCTCGACAGGCTCTCCAAGTGGGAGCGCAAGGGCATGAGCGTCGATGTGGAGGTGTCCCAGGAGCGCAACCCCAAGCTCGCCGACGTCCGCGAGCGGGTTGAACTGACCATCCACTCCGACGGCCCGGTCATCAGGAGCGAGGCCGCCTCCGTGGACCGCCATGGAGCCCTCGACCTCGCCCTCGACAAGGTCGAGGCCCGTCTGCGCAAGTCCGCGGACCGCCGCAAGGTCCACCGCGGCAACCGCACTCCCGTCTCCGTGGCGGCCGCGACCGCCGACCTCCCAGGAGACCTGCCCTCACTCGCCCCGACCGGTGGAACGGCGCCCCCTGCCCGCCGCAGCGGGGACGAGGAGATCGACGGCGTCGAGGTCGACGGCCGCTTCTCCGACGAGTTCGTCGAACTCGACACCCAAGGGGACGTTCCCGTGATCGTGCGGGAGAAGTTCCACCGGGCCAAGCCGATGAGTATCGACCAGGCGTTGATGGAGATGGAGCTGATCGGCCACGACTTCTACCTCTTCCACGACGAGGTCAAGGACACCCCGAGCGTCGTCTACCGCCGGAAGGGCTTCAACTACGGAGTCCTGCGACTGGTCGACTAGCGCAATCGTGGCCTCGCCCTCGGATCCGAACACGCCGGAGGTGAGGACGTAGCGGTCGCGGCGGGCCCGTCCGGGCCCGCCGCGTTCCTGCGGGGAAGGTCCGGTGGTGGCCCCTCGCCGGACCTCTGAAGCGGCCGGGGCCGGCCTTCGCTCCCCTAACCCTCGGAACCCTCGGTTCGCTCTTCCTCGGTGGACTGCTTGATGCGGTGCAGCGGCGTCTGGTGTGGTTCCTCCGACTCCACGCGCGGCGGATCCAGCACCACGTCGGAGAGGATGTCGCAGGACACCGCCACCACCAGCGCGGCCAGCATCAGCAGACCGCCCACCACCAACAGCCACGGGGACCCGCCCAGGACGATCGCCAGGCCGCCCAGGGCGAAGCCCACGCAGGCGAGCGCCACGACGATCCATGAGGCCGCGCTGCCACGGTGACCGCTGCTCGGCGCCAGCGAGCCGCCTTGGCGCTGGAACCCCCGGATGCGTCCCCGGCGTCTCTGTTCGTCGTCACCGGGGTGGTGCCGCTCCCAGGCGAGCGCGGGATCGTCCTCCTCGGAGGGGCGGGGACGTCTCCCGTGCGGGTTCTCGATCGCGGACTCGATCGCGTCGGCCGGGGTTCGAGGCCCGGGCGGACGCTCGTCCTCGAAGTCTCGGGCCGTGGCCCCTTCGTGCTTCCTGCCGGCTCGCATGGCTCCTCCCTCGGTGGTGCCTTTCCGGTCGGGCGTCGTCGCGCGGAACGTGTGAGCACGAAATCGCGTTCGGAACACCCTGTACCCGTTGCACTACCCGAAGAAATGCGCGAGTCTGCACGAACATCATCAAAATGGCGGGAACATCCACCCCCGTCCAACTCGTTTGTCGATAGGACGGGGAGCCGGTCGGGTTCCTCTAGGATGTAGGCCCGAGGACCCAGGGTTCTCCCTGACCTCCCACGAGAAAACGAGTGCGGTCAGCGGGCCAAGATCTGACCCTCCACCGAAAGTGGAGACGACCGCGATCTGCGAGGAGCGCATAGGAAGTGCCAGGCATACTCGACAAGCTCCTGCGCGCGGGTGAAGGAAAGATCCTGCGCCGGCTCAATAAGTACAAAGATCAGGTCAACCTCCTTGAGGACGACTTCGTCGATCTGAGTGATGACGAGCTGCGCGCCCTGACCCAGGAGTACAAGGACCGCTACGAGGACGGGGAGTCCCTGGACGACCTGCTCCCGGAGGCCTTCGCGACGGTTCGCGAGGCGGCCAAGCGCACCTTGGGCCAACGCGCCTTCGACGTTCAGGTCATGGGCGCGGCCGCCCTGCACCTGGGCAACATCGCCGAGATGAAGACCGGTGAGGGCAAGACCCTGACCGGAAGCCTCGCGGTGTACCTCAACGCCTTGGCCGGCAAGGGCGCCCACGTCATCACCACCAACGACTACCTCGCCCGACGCGACGCCCAGAACCTGGGCCGCATCTACCAGTTCCTGGGGCTGGAGGTCGACGTGGTGGGCCCGCAGATGAGCGCGGAGGCCCGCCGCAACGCCTACAAGGCCGACATCACCTACGGAACCAACAACGAGTTCGGTTTCGACTACCTGCGCGACAACATGGCGCTGTCGCTCAAGGACACGGTCCAGCGCGAGCACTACTTCGCCCTGGTCGACGAGGTCGACTCCATCCTCATCGACGAGGCGCGGACCCCGCTCATCATCAGCGGCCCCTCCGAGCAGAACTCCCGTTGGTACTCCGAGTTCGCCAAGATCGCTCCCCGCCTGAAGGCGGAGGAGGACTACGAGGTCGACGAGAAGAAGCGCACCGTCGGCATCACCGAGTCCGGTGTGGCCAAGGTCGAGGACTGGCTGGGCATCGACAACCTCTACGAGGCCGTCAACACCCCGCTGATCAGCTTCCTCAACAACTCCCTCAAGGCCAAGGAGTTGTACCGCAAGGACAAGGAGTACATCGTCAAGGACGGTGAGGTGCTCATCGTCGACGAGTTCACCGGCCGTGTCCTGGCGGGACGCCGCTACAACGAGGGCATGCACCAGGCCATCGAGGCCAAGGAGCGCGTCAAGATCAAGGACGAGAACCAGACTCTCGCCAAGGTCACGCTCCAGAACTACTTCCGCCTCTACGAGAAGCTCGCCGGCATGACCGGTACCGCCCAGACCGAGGCGGCGGAGTTCACCCAGACCTACGGCGTCGGCGTGGTGCCCATCCCCACCAACAAGCCGATGATCCGTGAGGACGTCAAGGACGTCGTCTACAAGCACGAGGACGCCAAGTTCCAGGCCTTGGCCGAGGACATCGCCGAGCGTCACGAGGAGGGCCAGCCCGTCCTCGTCGGTACCACCAGCGTGGAGAAGTCCGAGCTGCTGTCCCGGATGCTCAAGCGCGAAGGCGTCCCGCACGAGGTCCTCAACGCGAAGAACCACGCCCGTGAGGCCTCGATCATCGCCCGGGCCGGCAAGCTCGGCGGCGTCACCGTCGCCACGAACATGGCCGGTCGCGGTACCGACATCATGCTCGGAGGCAACCCCGACTTCCTCGCCGACGAGGAGCTCCAGAACCGTGGCCTGAGCCCGCTGGAGACCCCGGAGGAATACGAGGAGGCCTGGCCGGACGCCCTGGAGAAGGCCAAGGCCGAGTTCGAGGAGGAGCACGAGAAGGTCGTCGAGGCCGGCGGTCTGTACGTGCTGGGCACCGAGCGCCACGAGTCGCGCCGGATCGACAACCAGCTCCGTGGTCGTTCCGGCCGTCAGGGTGACCCGGGCATGTCCCGCTTCTACCTGTCCCTCCAGGACGACCTGCTGCGCCTGTTCAACTCCAGCCGTCTGGAGGTGTTCATGAACCAGCTGAACATCCCGGACGACCAGCCGATCGAGTCCGGCATGGTGAGCAAGGCGATCGCCTCCGCTCAGGGCCAGGTCGAGTCGCAGAACTTCGAGATCCGAAAGAACGTCCTCAAGTACGACGAGGTCCTCAACCGCCAGCGCAAGGTGATCTACGCCGAGCGTCGCAAGGTCCTGGAAGGCCAGGACCTGCGCGAGCAGGTCATCGAGATGCTGGAGGAGGTGCTCCGCGGCTATGTCACCGAGGAGACCGCCCGTGGCGACGCCGACGAGTGGGACCTCGACAAGCTCTGGCGGGCGTTCAAGCAGGTCTACCCGATCAGCTTCACCGTCGACGAGTTCGTCGAGCAGAACGGTGACGTCCACACGCTGACCACCGAGCTCATCGCCGACGGCATCGTCGAGGACGCCAAGGCGGCCTACGAGATCCGCGAGTCCGAGCTGGGCGAGGAGGCCATGCGCGAGGTCGAGCGCCGCGTCATCCTCCAGGTGATGGACCGCAAGTGGCGTGAGCACCTCTACGAGATGGACTACCTCCAGGAGGGCATCGGCCTGCGCGCGATGGCTCAGCGCAACCCGCTGATCGAGTTCCAGCGCGAGGGCTTCGACATGTTCCAGCAGATGCTGGAGGCCATCAAGGAGGAGTCGGTCGGCTTCCTCTTCAACGTCGAGGTCCAGGTGCAGAAGAAGGCCGAGCCGAGCCTCACCACCACCGCCGCCGCGCAGACCGCCGCGAAGGTCGGCGGGGGGACCGCGAGCGCGACCGCCGTCGCCACCGCGGTGGCGGAGGACGAGGAGGCCGCCGAGGTCAAGGCCCCCGACACCGAGGTTCCGGCCGAGGACGTGGTGGTTCCCGGCTTCGGCGAGGACCGACCCAGCCGGTTGCAGTACTCGGCTCCCAGCGAGGACGGCACCGTCGAACGGCACAGCGAGGCCAACGACGAGTACGCGGGCACCGCGCGCAACGCGCCCTGCCCCTGCGGCTCCGGCAAGAAGTTCAAGAAGTGCCACGGGGACGCCTCGGCCAAGTAGCCGGTGGTTCCCTGACCGAAGAGCGCGTGGGCGCGGTCCCCTCGGGGGCCGCGCCCACGCGCGTGTCCGGGCGATCCTAGGAGGTCTGGGTGACCTTGTTGAGCCCGCGGGGGACGTCGGGGTCGTGGCCGAGACGGCGGGCCAGGTGCTCGGTGAGCAACTGGGCGGGAACGATGAGGTTCATCGGCGAAACCCACTCGGGCACGTCCGGGGCGGGGATGGACAGGTCACTGGCGGCGGCCAACGCCTTGCCACCGCCGATGCCGAACACCGGGGCACCGACCGCGCGTGCCTTCTCCGCCAGGGAGACCGTGCCCCGCAGGGTCGGCCCGGTGGGTGAGGCGACCAGGACCGCCGGGGTGCGCGGGTCCAGGACCGCGATGGGTCCGTGCAGCAGGTCCGCGTAGGACATCCCCATCGCGTGGAGGTAGCAGGCCTCCTTGAGCTTCAGGGCGGTCTCCAGGGCCGTGGAGTAGACCATGCCGCGTCCGGAGATCACGGCGCCCCGCACCGCGACCATCCGTTCGACGATCTCCTCCAGGACGTCCGTGGGCGCGGCGAGGGTCTCCTCGATGCCCTGGGGGACCAGGTCGAGTTCGCCGGGGTCCAGGTCGGCGCCCAATCCCAGAGCCAGTACCGCGAGAGCGGCCAGCTGGGAGTTGTAGGTCTTGGTGGCGGGTACCGAGAGCTCGTTCCCCGCCCGGGTGACCAGGGCGACGTCGGCCTCGTCGGCCAGAGTCGAGTCGGCGCCGTTGGTGACGGCCAGGGTCCGGGCGCCGCAACTCGCGGCCCAGCGCATGGTCTCGACGATCTCCTCGGTCTTGCCGGACTGGGAGATGGCCACCGCCAGGACGTCGGACAGGTCGACCTTCGCCCCGTACTCGGTCGCGATGGACGGAGAGCCGAGGGTGGCCAGCCGGCCGGTGTGGGCCTGGAGCAGGTAACCACCGTAGACGGCGGCGTTGTCCGAGGACCCTCGTGCGATGAAGAGGACGTGTTTGGTGCGACGGCCCAGTGCCTCGATCTCCCCGCGCAGGGGGAGGAGTTCGGCGAAGGTGCGGCGTAGAGCGTCGGGCTGCTCGGCGATCTCCGCTCGCATCGTGCTCGTCGTGGTGGTCATGTGCAACAACCTTCCCAGGGTGTGTACGGGTCGCCCTGGACGGGCGTCGGGTGCCGCGCCGAAGGTCGGTGAACGGCGGGGAGCCCGTGGTTCCACGCTCGCCTCGACGTCGTCGGCAGAGGATTGACATGGAGTCGGAGGCTATGGTCTAGTCCGGACTATACCAGTCGCAGCCGAATTGCCCTGAGAAGCCCGAATGTAAGGGCGGGTCGCGCGCTAATGCCGCGTCGGTCGGGGTTCGCCCGTTACGGAGTGGCGTTCAGGATGGTGCGTCGCAAGGCGGCGGGAAGCCCTCATGGTGGTTCCCACGTGGGTTTTCCGCCAAAGCGGAGAGGCGCCCTGCCGAACGCCGCGATGGGATGAACCTCGGCCGACACGGCACTAGGGTCGTCCCCACCCCGACCCCGACCGCAGAACAGAAGGTCGCCCATGTCGATCGATCCCACCAATCCCATGCCGAAGTACGTGCAGCTGCGCGAACTGCTGCTGGACCGGATCACGTCGGCGGGGCTGGGTGTGGACGACATGATCCCCTCCGAGCGCGAGCTCAGCGTGGACTACGGCCTGTCCCGGATGACGGTGCGCCAGACCATCGACCTCCTGGTCGCCGAGGGCAAGATCTACCGGGTTCCCGGCAAGGGCACCTTCGTCGCCCGCCCCAAGATCGAGATGTCCCTGGTCCTGGCCTCCTACAGCGAGGACATGCGGGCGCGCGGTTATGAACCGGGCGCCCGTGAGCTCATCCGCCAGGTCATCCCGGCCAGCGGTCACACCGCGCGCATGCTCGACATCGCACCCGGCACCCTCGTCCACCACATCGAACGCATGCGCACCGCCGACGACGAACCCATGGCGGTGGAGCGCTCCAACATCCCGGCCGCGATGGTGCCGGGACTGGAGGACCACGACCTCGCCGAGAGATCCCTCTACGAGGTCCTGGAAAACGAGTTCGACATCCTGTTGGATTCCGGGGAACAGACCATCGAGGCCGGGATCTGCGACTCGGCCGACTCCCGTCTCCTCGGTCTGCCCGCTGGAAGCCCGGTGCTGATCATGCAGCGCCGCAGCTTCTCCAAGGGACAGTGCGTGGAACTGGCACTGTCCACCTACCGTGCCGACCGTTACCAGCTGCACTCCAGGCTGGACCCGCGCCGGCACGGAGACTGACACCCCCGCGCCCATCGGCGCACCGCCAAGGGAGGCCCCCCGCCATGTCGGACCCGAAAGCAGCCAATACCTCACCGAAACCATCCGGTGGTACCGGTGGAGGAGGTGGGCGCGGTTCGTCCGCGCTGGCCGTCCTCCAACGGCTCGGCCGCAGCCTGATGATGCCGATCGCGGTCCTGCCCGCCGCCGCGATCCTGCTCCGCCTGGGCCAGGACGACCTGCTCGGCGCCGACGGTCTGGGCGGACTGCCGGGCATGTCCTGGATGAACCCGGTCTCCGGAGCCGTGGGCACCGCCGGTGACGCCATCTTCCAGGCGCTGCCGCTGCTCTTCGCCATCGGGGTGGCGATCGGTTTCGCCAAGCGCGCCGACGGTTCCACCGCGCTGGCCGCGGTCGTGGGCTACCTGGTCTTCGACCGGGTCGCGACCTGGACGATGGCCACGTTCGACGGGCCCCAGGGCGACCTCGGTTCCCAGGTCACCTCCTATCCGCTCCCGATCGATCCGGTCACCCGGGAACCCGTCACCGATCCCGAGACGGTCAACGCGGTCGCTCCGGCGATCGACCACGCGATCAAGAACCCCACCGACGTACTCGGCGGGATCGTCATCGGTCTGCTCGCCGCCGTGCTCTGGCAGCGCTACCACCGGATCAAGCTGCCCACCTGGCTCGGTTTCTTCGGCGGCCGGCGCTTCGTGCCCATCGTCACGGCCCTGGTCGGTCTGCTCATGGGTGTGGCCCTGGGTCTGATCTGGCCGATCGTGGGGATGTGGATCCAAAACCTCGGTGAGACCATCATCGGCGCGGGCGCGCTGGGTGCCGGCGTCTACGGGATCATCAACCGCATCCTGTTGCCGATGGGCCTGCACCACGTGGTGAACTCGTTCATCTGGTTCGTCTCGGGCAGTTACACGGCCGAGGACGGTAGCGTCTCCCACGGTGAGATCACCCGGTACTTCGCCGGGGACCCCGACGCCGGCGGCCTGCTGTCCGGGTTCTTCCCCGTGTTGATGTTCGGTCTTCCGGGTGCCGCCTTGGCCATGTGGTTGGCGGCGTCCCCGGCCCGCCGGGCCCAGATCGGTTCGATCATGATCCCGGCCGCGCTGACCGCGTTCGCCACGGGCATCACCGAACCGGTGGAGTTCGCGTTCATCTTCGTGGCCCCGGTGCTGTTCGGTGTGCACATCGTGCTCACCGGTGTCTCCATGGCCGTGCTGAACGCGCTGGACGTGCAACTGGGCTTCGGCTTCTCCGCGGGTCTGATCGACCTGTTGCTCAACGCCACCAAGGGAAATACGGAGGGTCTGGGGATCCTGCTGTTGTTCGGGGTGCTGTACTTCCTGGTCTACTTCGGGATCTTCTACCTGCTGATCAAGAAGCTGAACATCCCCACCCCGGGCAGGGAGGCCGAACCGGAGGAGAACGTCGCCGCGCACACCACCTCGGCCGCCGACGAGGAGAACCGCGCCGGTTCGAGTGGAACGGGGGAGGACGGAGGGGCCGCCGGGGCCGCCGGGGCCGGCAAGGACCCCGCCGACTGACCCACGCCGACCGTCCTCGTCGACCGGTGCCCCGGGACCTTCGCCGGGCACCGGTCGGCGTCGACCCTGGCGTGTGCGGTCCATCACCTTCTAAGCTCGGTTGGGATTCGTGGACGTGTCCGTCGGACACGCGAGAACAGAGCGCGGAGGGTACATGGCCGACAAGGCTGAGGCGATCGTCGCCGGGCTGGGCGGAGCCGCCAACATCGAGGACATCGAGGCCTGCATCACCCGATTGCGCACCGAGGTCGCCGACCCGGGGCTGGTGAAGGAGGAGGCCCTGAAGGCCGCCGGCGCGCACGGGGTGCTGGTCTCGGGCAGGGTCGTCCAGGTCGTCGTCGGACCCGAGGCCGACAGCCTCACCGACGACATCCAGGACCTGCTGGAGTAACCCCCGGTCAGAGTGCCGGAACGGCCGTCGGGGCGACCGCCGGAGGGTTCCGGGACGGGGTGGGGGAGAGAACGCGGGCCCTTCGGCCCTTTTGGTCGATGTGATCCTGGATTAAGTCGCGTCCGTAGGGAAGATCTCCCCCATGTCAGACCACACCAGTGCGCTGCGCGTACTCTCCCCCGTCACCGGAACGGCGATGTCCCTGGAGACCGTGCCCGACCCGGTCTTCTCACAGAGCATGGTCGGCCCCGGGCTGGCCGTACACCCCGAACCCGGCCAGGAGGGCGGTCAGGAGTCCCGGCAGGAGGCGGTGGCGCCCATATCCGGGACCCTGGTCAAGCTCCACCCCCACGCCTTCGTGGTCATGGCCCCGGACGACAGACACGGTGTCCTGGTCCACCTGGGCATCGACACCGTGCAACTCGCGGGGGAGGGGTTCACCCTCCTCGTCTCGGAGGGCGCCGAGGTCACGGCGGGCACTCCGGTGATCGAGTGGTCGCCGGGGCTGGTCGCCTCCCTGGGCAGACCCTCCGTGGTCCCGGTGGTGGCACTCGACGCCGGCAGCGACGCCCTGAGCGGGCACGCGAGTGGCGCCGTCACCGCCGGCGACGAGCTCTTCGCGTGGACCCCGGACCCGGTCCGGCCCTGAACACCCGACCACCCGAACGCCCTCGACGGAGCCGAGGCCATAACCGAGCCACCGGCGGGGTGACCCCGCCCACCGAACCCGACAGGGTATTCTCCGGCCGCACCAAGCGAACCGCCGGAGATGACACCCCACATGAAACCGCACGCCCTGGCCCCGGTCTGCGCAGGCCTCGCCCTGATGATGACCGCCTGCACCACGACACCCGAGGAGGTGGGAACCTCGCCCGGAGAGAACGAACAGTCACCGGAAGCCTCGGCCGAGCCCTTCGAGCCGGTCCTTGCACCCGAACTCCTGGCCGGAATGGACCTGGACGAGAAGATCGGCCAGCTGATGGTCCTCACCGCCCAGGGCACCACGGCCGCGGAGAACGCCACGCTCATCGAGTCCTACAACCCCGGCGGGCTCATCTACTTCGACGCGAACCTGAGCGACGCCGAACAGATCGCCGAGCTGTCCGTCGGGGTTCAGGAACTGGCCGCCGAACAGGGGCAGGGGGTTCCCCTGTTCCTCGGCATCGACCAGGAGCAGGGCCGGGTCGTACGCATGCCCGTGGGCACGCACTTCCCCGACGCGATGGCGGTCGGGGCCACCGGCGACACCGAACTCGCGGCCCTGCGCGCCACCACCACCGCCACCGAGCTGGCCGCGGTGGGCATCAACCTCAACTACGCCCCGGACGCCGACGTCAACACCGACCCGAACAACCCGGTGATCGGCAACCGTTCGTTCGGTTCCGACCCGGACAAGGTCGCCGAGATGGTGCTGGCCGAGGCCGGCGCCTACGCCGAGAGCGGTGTGGTGCCGGTGGCCAAACACTTCCCCGGGCACGGCGACACCGACGTGGACAGCCACACCGGTCTGCCCGTCATCGACCTGCCCCGGGACCAGTGGGAGGCCGAGCACCTGCCGCCGTTCCGGGCCGCGGTGGAGGCGGGGGTGGACTCGATCATGACCGCCCACGTGCTCATGCCGCAGCTGGACGGTTCCGAGGACCCCGATCCCGCGACGATCTCACCGTCGATCATCGACGGGATCCTGCGGGAGGAACTCGGCTACGACGGTGTGGTCACCACCGACGCCCTCAACATGGAGGGCGTGCGTCAGCGTCACGACGACGGGGAGGTCGCGGTTCGCGTGATCGAGGCGGGTGTGGACCAACTCCTGATGCCGCCGGACCCGAGCGCCGCGCTCTCCGCGATTCGCGAGGCCGTGGAGAGCGGTCGGCTGAGCGAGGAACGCGTCGACGAGTCGGTGCTGCGGGTGCTGACGCTCAAGGAGAAGCGCGGAATCCTGGAGGCCGATCCGATCGACCCGGCCGCGGCCACCGCGGTCATGGAGGACCCCGAGCACGCCGAGGCCGCCCGTCGGGTGGCCGAGGCCTCGGTGACCCTGGTGCGGAACGAGAACGACCTCCTGCCCCTCGCACGGGGCACCAAGGTGCGGGTGGCGGGGGTGGGTTCCGAAAGCCTGGCCCCGGCCCTGTCCGACACGGGCCTGGAGGTCGTGGACAGCGGCGAGGACGTGCTCGTGGTGGGTACCGAGGGCGCCCGCGGCTCCACCGAGCAACAGGGCCTGGTCTCTTCGGCGCAGGGCGCGGGCACACCGGTCGTGGCCGTGTCCCAGGGCGGCCCCTACGACCTGGAGGTCATTCCCGAGGTCGAGGGCTACCTCGCCCTGTATTCGGCGGTGGAGGTCTCCCGAACGGCCGCCGCCAGGGTCATCGCCGGAGAGGTCGAACCTTCGGGTGCGCTGCCGGTGGACATCCCCGGCGCGGACGTGGAATCCGGCACGGGTCTCGGTTACTAGGCGGTGTTTTTTAGCGCCTCCGCTTCGCTTTGGCGTGTTCGGGCGCCTGGGAGTCAGGAACCTTCGGCGCCTTGGTGGGATAGCGGAAAAGCGTGCTATCCCACCGCCGGCACCTCCAGAACCCTGACGGCGCCCGAACGGGTAACCCCCCGTGGTTCACTGAACCGGACCTGGGTCAGCGGTGGAACCTTCGGGGGTGAGTCGTTCGGTTCGCGAGGTTGAGTCGGGCGGGGAACGGGAAGAACGGTTCCCCGCCCGACTCCTCGGCCTTCGAGGAGCCGGGCGGGTGGTTCCTACGGCTCACCTGAGGAGGCGATCGGATGAACCGCACCACCCGACGAGGGGTCATCTCCGACTGGGGCGGCGTGCTCACTCCGCCACTGATCGACGGAATCCGGGGCTGGCTCCAGGACGACGCGATCGACGTCGACCACTACTACGAGGTCACCCGGCCCTACTTCGACGGCAGCCTGGCCGACAACCCCGTGCACGCCCTGGAACGCGGCGAGATCGACACCGCCGAGTTCGAACGGGACCTGGCCGCGCTGCTGCGCTCCACCCACGGTGGCCCGGTCGAGGCCGAGGGACTCATCCACCGGATGTTCTCCCGCTTCGACCCGGTCCACGGCATGTACGAAACGCTCCGGTCGGCCCGGACCGGCGGGCACGCCACGGCGCTGTTGTCCAACTCCTGGGGCAACGGCTACCCGCGTGAGCGCTTCACCGCCACCTTCGACACCGTCGTCATCTCCGGTGAGGTGGGCATGCGCAAGCCCGAGGAGCGCATCTACCTGCACACCTGTGAACGGTTGGGACTCGCGCCCGAGGAGTGCGTCTTCATCGACGACCTCGAACACAACGTCACCACCGCCGAGTCCCTCGGAATGACCGGCATCCTGCACACGGACGTGGACAGCACCCGTGCGGCGCTGACCCGCTTCCTGGTCCCGGAGGGCGACCACCAACGCCAACCGGTCTGATCCACGACGGGGCGCGGGTCCGGTCACCTCGGGTTCTTTGGGAAACTCGTAGTGAACCCGATCGCGCCCTGGAGCCTCGATGTACGTCTTCCTGCCCAGCACCGTCCCCGCACTGGCCGCCCTCCTCGACGAGGGCCGCCTGGAGGCCGAGCCCCTGACCGCCTTCACGGCCGAACCGGGGCCCGGCGGTGACCCCGAGGAGGCCGAGTACGAGGCCATGTACGCGGCCGCGGAGGAGTCGCTGCGGCTGCTGGCCGCCGACCCGCGGGCCCCGCGCCGACGCGTGGTCCTGACCGCAGAGATGCCCGACCACATCGTCGAACACCAGGCCCGGCACGGCGACGGCGTCGCGCGGGTGGGTGTTCGGGCGAGCATCCCCTACAAGAGGTTGAAGGCGGCGCACGTGGACGACGAGCGAGCCGTCGCGGACGTCGCCAAGGCGGTGGAGGACCCCGGGTCCGGCGCCGCCGACGACCACGAACTGCTGTGGTTCGCCGTCCAGGAGATCCGCTACGTGGTCGAGGACTTCCGCGGCTGACGCTCGGTGTCGAATACGGGGCGGCTCTGGCCGGACTCGGACGCCGATTCCCCCCTTATGAGGCCATCCGGCACAATGGGTGGCGTCCCGAAACCCCGAACGCCGAGGAGTAAGCCATCAGCCGCCTGGTGCTATGGAACATCGACCTCACCCTCCTCGACGTCGGTCAGGTCATGCGGGTCGCCTACGCGGAGGCCTTCGAGAAGGTCACCGGTGAACCGCTGGTCTACCTGACGTCGGCAGCGGGCCGCACCGACTCGGAGATGTTCTTCGAGTTCTGCGCCCGCAACTACGTCGACTTCGAAGCCGACACCGAGACGTTGGCCGACTTCCTGGCCGCGTTGGAGACCTCCTTCGCCTCCCGTGGCGACCAACTGTTGGCCAAGGGGCGTGCCCTGCCCGGCGCATCGGCGTCGTTGGCCGCGGTGGCGTCCATGCCCGACACCGTCCAGACGGTGGTCAGCGGCAGCACCCGGGCCAACGCCACGGCCAAACTGGTGGCCTTCGGTCTGGACACCTACCTCAACCTGGCCGTGGGCGGGTTCGGGTCGGTCAACTACCCCAAGGCGAGCCTGATCCAGTCCATCCGACTCCACGCCTCGGGCGAGGGCGGACGGGCCTACACGGAGGAGGAGACGGTGTTCATCGCCGGTTCCGTCCCGGACGTGCGGGCCGCGCTGATCGGTGGGGCGACCCCTATCGGAGTCCTCAGCGACTCCTCCACCGAGGGACAGCTGCGGGATGCCGGGGCGCAGATCATCCTGCCCGACCTGAGCGACCCCCGGGCCGTGATGACCGCGGTCCACCAGGCCACCACGAGTTAGATACATCGCCCTGAGGGGCGGTAACGTCTCCGTAACGACAGCGAGCGTCGTCGGCGAGAAGGGCGTGTTCCCTTTGTGTACTGGTGTGAACCATCGCGATTCCGTCCACATCAACACCGATCACCGTGTATCGGTGTCGGTTCTGTTCTCGGGGATCGAAACCAGTAGCCTGGTCGGGGTCCCCGCTACGGTGGGGGCCGGGCCCCCGCTCTCGGGGTGCCCCAGAGGTGGGAACAACGGTGTTCCCCACCTCGCTTCACGTCACCTGTGCGCACAGGTACGGACCCGACCACGCCGACTTCGGTTCCCTTGTGCCCCAAGGGGTTCACGGAAACTCACAGTCGACCACAGAAGTTCACGGATCCGACGGTTCGGCCGGCCGACCGGCCGACACGTCACATGACCCGCTGTCCTTCGCGACGCTCGTCCGACGCCGCTCACAAAGGAGTGAGATCCCTATGTCCGGGCAATCCGACGTCATTCTCCAGAAGTTGCTCAACGACGCGGCCTCTCGGTGGAAACCGGGGGCTCGCCTGAGCCCCGAGGCCGCCGACGCGATCCGCCGTTTCCTTCCCCTCTACTACCGCCACACGGATCCCGAAGAGATCGGCGACCGTTCCCCCGA
This sequence comes from Nocardiopsis sp. NPDC055879, assembly GCF_053615935.1. Lineage (NCBI taxonomy): Bacteria > Bacillati > Actinomycetota > Actinomycetes > Streptosporangiales > Nocardiopsidaceae > Nocardiopsis > Nocardiopsis sp. NPDC055879. Next base: position 115,665 of record NZ_JBSHCT010000007.1, on the reverse strand, counting down.
ACAGATCTGCGGCGCCGCCGAGGCGCACCGTTCCTTCGGCACCGAGCGCACCCCCGGGCGCGGCAAGGTCCGCGTCTACACCCCGGACCTCGAACGGGACGGGTGGGAACAGCAGTCCAGCGTCGTCGAGGTGATCACCGACAACGCGCCCTTCATCGTCTCGTCGGTGACCATGGCCCTCGCCGACCTCGGTGCGGGCGTGCGCGCCGTCATCCACCCCCAGATGACCGTCGGGCGCGACCTCTCCGGCCACCTGATCGAGATCGACCCGGAGATCGGCGGCGACGGCCTGCTGCCCGTCGACGAGTCCTGGATGCACGTCGAGATCGATCGGCAGAGCGATCCCGAGCGGGTCAAGGAGATCACCTCCCGCCTGGAGACCGTCCTCGGCGACGTCCGCCAAGTGGACGAGGACGCCGACAAGATGAGTGACCGGATCCGCCGGATCGCGGACGAGATCTCCGCCGACCCCGACCCCTTGGTCGCTGGAGGCGTCGACCCGCGCGAGGTCGGCGAGAGCGTCGACTTCCTGCGTTGGCTCGAAAGCCGTCACTTCACCTTCATGGGGTACCGCGAGTACGCCCTGGTCACCGACGAGAACGGGGACGACTCCCTGCGTCCGGAACCCGGCACCGGCCTGGGCATCCTGCGCATGGACCCGCCGGCCTCCACCGGATTCGCGGCCCTGCCGCCGGAGATCCGGGCCAAGGCCCGCGAGCCCTACGTCCTGGTCCTGACCAAGGCCAACTCGCGCGCCACCGTCCACCGCCCCAAGTACCTCGACTACATCGGCGTCAAGAAGTTCGACGCCCAGGGCAACATCGTCGGTGAGCGCCGCTTCCTCGGACTGTTCACCTCCCAGGCCGACAACACGGGCATCGGGGAGATCCCCATCCTGCGTCGCAAGCGGGCCGAGGTGCTGTCCCAGGCCGGGTTCGACGCCGAGAGCTACAACGGCAAGGACCTCATCGAGCTGTTGGAGACCTTCCCCCGCGAGGAACTCCTGCAGATTCCGGTCGGCGAGCTCTACAGCATCGTCCGGGGCGTCCTGCGCCTGCGCGAGCGCCGCGGCACCAAGCTGTTCATGCGCCGCGACCCCTACGGTGGCCGCTACATGTCCTGCTTCGTGTACATGCCGCGCGACCAGTACAGCACCCGCGTGCGTCTGGACATCCAGGAAGTGCTCACCGAGGCCTTCCAAGGCGCCACGATGGACCACCACGTGATGATCGGTGCCGCGCCACTGGCGCGCCTGTACCTGGTGGCCCGAGCCGAACACGGGCGCACCCTCGCAGACATCGACCAGGTCGCCCTGGAGGAGAAGGTCCGCGAGGCCGCCAGGTCCTGGGACGTCGACTTCGACGACGCACTCGTGGACGAGTTCGGTCCCACCCGCGCCACCGGCTTCAAGGAGCGTTACGGCGCCGGCCTCACCGAGGCCTACAAGGTCGACAACACCCCGGTCACCGCGGCCAAGGACATCGAGCGCGTCGAAGACCTCCTGAAACGCTTCCCCTCCGATGAGCGCAGCGGTGAGTTCTCCGTCGCGCTCTACCGGGACGACGAGACGAACGACACCGCCTGGCGGTTCCGTCTGGTCCGCCTGGACGAGCCCCTCTCGCTCTCCCGCGTCCTTCCGGTCCTGGAACACCTCGGCGTCGAGGTGGTGGACGAACGTCCCTACTCCCTCGAAGTGGAGGGCGTGGGCAGGATCTGGATCTACGACTTCGGACTCGGGGAGTTCCCCGCGTCGGACCTGCCGCCCGAGCGGATGAGGGTCCTCTTCGAGGAGGCGTTCGACGCCTCCTGGCGCGACCGGGCCGAGTCCGACCGCATCAACGCCCTGGTCGTCCGGGCCGGGTTGGACTGGCGTCAGCTCACAGTCCTGCGGGCCTACGGCAAGTACCTGCGTCAGACCGGATCCACCTTCACCCCCGACTACCTGGCCGACGTCCTCGTCGCCAACGCCGGGGTCACCAACCTCCTGATGGAGCTCTTCGAGGCCCGCTTCGACCCGGACCTGCCCGACGAGGGGCGCGAGGAACGCGCCGGCACGTTGGTCGCCAAGATCGAGTCCGAACTGGAGGGTGTGGCAAGCCTGGACCACGACCGCATCCTGCGTTCGTTCCTCGCCGTCATGCGGGCCACCCTGCGCACCAACCACTACCAGCACGGTTCCGAGGAACGGCTGGTGTTCAAGCTCAACCCGCAGCAGATCCCGGACCTGCCCCAGCCGCGGCCCCGGCTGGAGATGTACGTCTACTCGCCGCGCGTGGAGGGCGTCCACCTGCGCTTCGGCACCGTCGCACGCGGCGGCCTGCGCTGGTCCGACCGCTTCGAGGACTTCCGCACCGAGGTCCTGGGCCTGGTCAAGGCCCAGATGGTGAAGAACTCCATCATCGTGCCCGCCGGCGCCAAGGGCGGGTTCGTCTGCAAGCGCCTGCCCTCGGGCGGCGGTCGTGAAGCGGTGATGGCCGAGGTCGTCTCCTGCTACAAGCAGTTCATCAGCGCCCTGCTGGACATCACCGACAACCTCGTCGACGGTCGGCTCGTCCACCCCGACCGCACCGTCCGGCACGACGGTGAGGACTCCTACCTGGTGGTGGCCGCCGACAAGGGCACCGCGTCCTTCTCCGACATCGCCAACGGCATCTCCGCCGAGCGCGGCTTCTGGCTCGGCGACGCCTTCGCCAGCGGCGGCTCGGTGGGCTACGACCACAAGGGCATGGGCATCACCGCCCGCGGTGGCTGGGAATCGGTCAAGTACCACTTCCGTGAGCTGGGCGTGAACGTCCAGGAACAGCCCTTCACCGCCGTCGGCATCGGGGACATGTCCGGTGACGTGTTCGGCAACGGCATGCTGTTGTCGAAGCGGACCAAGCTCGTGGCGGCCTTCGACCACCGGCACGTCTTCCTGGACCCCGCCCCCGACCCGCACACCTCCTGGGTGGAGCGGGAGCGCCTGTACGAGCTGCCGCGCAGCACCTGGGCGGACTACTCCACGGACCTGATCTCCGAGGGCGGCGGCGTGCACCCGCGCTCGGCCAAGTCCGTGCCGATCACCCCGCAGGTCCGCGAGGTCCTGGGCATCGACGAGGACGTCACCGAACTCACCCCGGACGAGCTCATCCAGCGCGTCCTGACCTCACCGGTGGACCTGCTGTGGAACGGCGGCATCGGCACCTACGTCAAGGCGAGCTCCCAGAGCCACGCGGAGGTCGGTGACAAGGCCAACGACCCCGTGCGCGTGAACGGGGCCGACCTTCGGGTGAAGGTGGTCGGCGAGGGCGGCAACCTGGGCATGACCCAGCCGGCCCGGATCGAGTACGCCCGCAACGGCGGCCGACTCAACGCCGACTTCATCGACAACTCCGCCGGTGTGGACACCTCGGACCACGAGGTCAACATCAAGATCATGCTCGACCGCGAGGTGCGGGCGGGCGAGCTGGACAAGGACGAACGCGACCGGCTGTTCATCGACATGACCGACGAGGTCGCCTCGCTGGTCCTGGACAACAACTACGCCCAGAACACGGTGCTGGCCGCCGCGCGCAAGCAGAGCTACGAGATGCTGCACGTCCACGGTCGCTACATGCGTCACCTGGAGCGCACCAAGGTCCTCAAGCGCAAGCTGGAGGACCTGCCCTCCGACAAGGCCATCGCCGAGCGCCGCGCCGCCGGCAAGGGGCTGACCAGTCCCGAGTTCGCCACGCTGCTCTCCTACACCAAGATGAGCCTCAAGGAGCAGATCGCGCTGTCGGACCTGGCCGACGACCCCTACCTGGCGCCGACCCTGACGGACTACTTCCCGAAGCCGCTGCGCGTGCGGGCCTTCGCCGACGAGGTGGCCGCGCACCCGCTGCGCAAGGAGATCATCGTCAACCAGGTGACCAACCAGTTGGTCAACCGGTCCGGTATCACCTACGCGTTCCGTCTCAACGAGGAGCTGGGTTCCAGCGCCGCCGACATCGCCAGGGCCTACCTGGTGACCCAGGAGGTCCTGGGACTGCGGAAGCTGTGGGGTGAGCTGGAGGACCTCGACCACGAGATCGCCGTGGACAACCAGCTCGTCCTGTTGCTGGAGGCCCGCAAGCTCGCCGAGCGTTCCACCCGGTGGCTGCTGCGCAACCGCAGTTTCCCGTTCGACATCAGCACCGAGATCGGCTTCTTCGCCGATGGTGTGGGCGAGGTGCTGCCGCAGCTGGTCGACCTGCTGCGGGGCCGTGACCGGGAGGCGTTCGAGGAACGTCGCGACCGGTACGTCGCCCGGGGGGTGCCCACCGGGCTCGCCGAGCGCATCGCGGTCATGGTGCCCGCCTACTCCACGCTGGACCTGGTGGAGATCGCGCACCGCACCGGACGTCCGGTGGGCGAGGTGGCCGCGCTCTACTTCGAGCTGGCCGACCGGTTCAACCTCAGCTGGTGGCGTGAGCGGATCATCGACCTGCCGCGCGACGACCGCTGGGCGACCATGGCCCGAGGCGCCCTGCGCGACGACCTGTACGCCGCGCACGCCGACCTGACCGCGCGGGTCCTGGAGTCCGGCGACTCCACGTCCGCCGGTGAGCTCATCGCCGACTGGACGAAGGCCAACGAGGGCGCCGTGCAGCGGTCCGGGATCACCCTGTCCGAGATCCAGGAGAACGAGCGCTTCGACCTGGCCACCCTGTCCGTGGCCCTGCGCTCCATCCGTTCCCTGGTGGTCTAGGGCAACCGGAGTGGGGGCACATGGAGTGTCCCGAGCGGGCCCCGCACCGTCAGGTGTGGGGCCCGCCCCTTTGTTGGGTCCTACACTGGGTGCGTGGCAGAACTGGACCCGGCAGAGAAGATCAAGGAACTCGCGGCGACCCTGGCGAGTGTGACCGCCGTGTTGGACCTGGAGGCGATGCAGACGCAGATCGCCGAACTGCGCGAGCAGTCCGCCGACCCCGAACTGTGGTCGGACCAGGACAACGCGCAGAAGGTGACGCGTCGACTCTCGACACTGGAGTCCATGGTCAACAAGGTCAACGGCATCGGGCAGCGTCTGGAGGACCTCGGAGTGCTCTACGAGCTCGCCGAGGCCGAGGACGACCCCGACACCCGCGCCGAGGCGGACCGCGAACTAGAGCAACTCCGTAAGGAGATCGGCGAACTAGAGGTGCGTACGCTCCTCAACGGCCCGCACGACGAGAGCGAGGCCATCGTCACCATCAACTCCCAAGCGGGTGGTGTCGACGCGGCCGACTGGGCGCAGATGCTCCAGCGCATGTACCTGCGTTGGGCGGAGCGTCACGGCTATCCCACGGAGGTCTACGAGACCTCCTACGCGGAGGAGGCGGGCATCAAGTCCACCTCGTTCGCGGTCAAGGCCTCCTTCGCCTATGGCACGTTGCGCGGGGAGCACGGAACCCACCGCCTGGTGCGGATCTCGCCCTTCGACAACCAGAACCGGCGCCAGACCTCGTTCGCGGGTGTGGACGTGGTTCCGATGGTGGAGAAGAGCGACCACATCGAGATCGACGAGACCGAGCTGCGCGTGGACGTGTACCGTTCCAGCGGTCCCGGTGGTCAGGGCGTCAACACGACCGACTCGGCGGTGCGCATCACCCACCAGCCGACCGGCATCGTGGTCTCCTGTCAGAACGAGCGTTCCCAGCTCCAGAACAAGGCGACCGCGATGACGATGCTCCAGGCCAAGCTCTTGGCCCGCAAGCGCCAGGAGGAGCAGGCGGCCCTGGACGAGATCCGCGGTGACTCGGTGAGCAGCTGGGGCACCCAGATGCGCAACTACGTCCTGCACCCGTACCAGAACGTCAAGGACGTGCGCACCGGTATGGAGACCGGCAACCCGTCGGCGGTGCTCGACGGCGAGATCGACGCCTTCATCGACGCGGAGATCCGCTGGATGCGCAACCAGGAGAAGCAGGAGTAGGGGCGAGACGAGCCCCGAACACCGACCGGTGTTCCTCCGCCACCAGGGCGGGGACGCGCACGGTCGTTGGTCGATCACCCCGGGTCGCCGAATTCGGCGGGTCCGGGGTGACGTGTCCCAAAGGTGATGACCACGACGCCGCAGTTTTACCGAAACTGCTATATGTGAACGTTATCATCGGTTGACACCTCCGATATGCTCGTGGCTGTTGTCCGATAGTGCGCTGATCTCCACAGATCGCTTGGGCGAGACGGGACCTGGACAATCCGGGCCCCTGTCCCCTCTAAACTGTCGGTGGCCATGCGGCCGGTACGATCCCGCGCGGAGCACCTCCGCCGGGTGCCCATACCTTCGAGAGCCTTGTGATGCGCCTGTGATCCACTTCGATAACGTCACCAAGCAGTACCCGACTCAGAAGCGTCCCGCGCTCGACGGTGTTTCCATCGACGTGGACAAGGGCGAGTTCGTCTTCCTGGTCGGACCATCCGGCTCGGGTAAGTCGACCTTCCTGCGCTTGGTGCTGAAGGAAGAGAGGCCCGACAAGGGCCGCGTGCACGTCGCGGGCAAGGACCTGGCGCGACTGTCCAACTGGAAGGTCCCGCACCTGCGCCGCCGTATCGGCTGTGTCTTCCAGGATTTCCGCCTGCTGCCGAACAAGAACGTCTTCGAGAACGTCGCCTTCGCCCTGGAGGTCATCGGTAAGCCACGGCGGTTCATCAAGAAGGTCGTGCCGGAGGTCGTCGAACTCGTCGGCCTCGAAGGCAAGGCCGGTCGCATGCCGGGTGAGCTCTCCGGTGGTGAGCAGCAGCGTGTGGCCATCGCCCGCGCGTTCGTCAACCGCCCGCAGATCCTGCTGGCCGACGAGCCCACCGGAAACATCGACCCGGCGACCTCCATCGGCATCATGAAGGTGCTGGACCGAATCAACCGCACGGGAACGACCGTCGTCATGGCGACGCACGACGCCGCCATCGTCGACTCCATGCGCAAGCGTGTGATCGAGCTTGAAGAGGGCTTGGTAGTGCGCGACCAGATGAGTGGCGTCTACGGCCAGGCGTACTGAGCCCTGGTACGTTCGTCGCCGGGCCTCGGTCGGCGACCCCGAGACCACCGGCATGGCGAAGCCCCGAAGGATGGACCTTTAACAGATCATGCGAGCACAATTCGTTCTCTCCGAGACGTGGATCGGCCTGCGTCGCAACCTGACGATGACCATCGCCGTCATCACGACGGTGGCCATCTCTCTCACCTTGTTCGGTGCCGGTCTGCTGGTCAACCAACAGGTCGCCGAGATGCGCAACTACTGGGACCAGCGGATCACGCTGACCATCTACATGTGCAACGACATCTCGCCGACCTCGACCTGTCAGGAGAACGGCGCCGCGGGCGAGGGCGACCGTGAGGCCCTTGAGCAGCAGCTTGAATCGCTCAACGAGGTCGAAAGCTTTCGGTACCTGACCGAGGCCGAGGCCTGGCAGGACTTCCAGGAGCGCATCGGCTCCTCCAACGAGGCCCTCGCCGAGGCCGCCCAGGAAGGTGACATCCCGGACAACTACCGGGTGCAGCTCACCGACCCGAACCACTACGACGCGGTGCGCGCGGCCGTGGACGGGGCCGACGGCGTCGACTCCGTCTCCAACGACCAGCGCGTCCTGGAGCAGTTCTTCGGTCTGCTCGACGGTCTCAAGTGGGCCGCCCTGGTGGTCGCGGGCGTGCAGTTGGCCGCCGCCGCGCTGCTGATCGGCAACACCATCCGGCTGTCGGCCTACAGTCGTCGTCGGGAGACCGGCATCATGCGTCTGGTCGGTGCGTCGAACTTCTACATCCAGCTGCCCTTCCTCCTCGAAGGAGCCATCGCCGGTTTCATCGGTGGTGTGATCGCGTCCGGGTTCATCGTGACCACCAGGTTCACGCTGCTCACCCAGATCGAGGAGTGGTTCCAGTTCGATGTGGCCTTGGGCACGACATCGCTGCTGTCCGTCATCGGCGTTTCGATGGTCCTCGGTGTGCTCCTGTGCACCGTGACCTCGTTCCTCACCCTGCGCCGCTACCTGAAGGTCTGACGGCACCACCGTCGGAAGGGACCGGCGGGCGCGGAACACCGGGGGGCCACTGGCCCCCCGGACTGATGAAGGGATCCATCCGTGGCCAAGGAAACCGGGCACAAGATGATCGCCCAGAACCGTAGGGCGCGGCACGACTACCACATCGACGACACCTACGAGGCGGGCCTTGTCCTCACCGGGACCGAGGTCAAGTCCCTCAGAGAGGGACGGGCCTCGTTGGTGGACGGCTTCGCGCACATCCACGATGGTGAGGTGTGGCTGGAGGGCGTGCACATCCCGGAGTACTCCCAAGGGACCTGGACCAACCACTCCGCCCGCAGATCACGTAAACTACTCCTGCACCGCGAGCAGATCTCCCGGCTGATCGGTAAGACCCGGGAGCCCGGGCGCACCCTGGTTCCGCTGTCCCTGTACTTCAGTGACGGTAGGGCCAAGGTCGAGATCGCTCTGGCCCGCGGTAAGCGTGAATACGACAAGCGCCACGCCCTCGCCGAACGTGAGGCCAAGCGCGACATGGAACGCGCGCTTCGCCGTCGGCGGTAGCGGATTCTTCGTTGAGGCGCCTGAAAGGAACACACAAGGTGTCCCCCCGTCCCCTCGGCCGCAAGATCGCGGCCGCAAGCAGCGGCCTGGTCGTCGCCCTGACCCTCGCGGCCTGCACGACCCACCCCAGCCCGGAGGTGGCCGTCAGGTCCTTCCTGCTCTCCTGGCAGGACGGGAACCACGCCGACGCCGCGAGGTTCACCACCGGTGACCCGGCCGAGGTGGAGGCGGCGCTCGCCGACGTACACGACCAACTCGACCTGGCCTCGGTCCGGTTCAACCTGGGCGGCATCACCCAGGACGGTGACCAGGCCGTAGCGGAGTTCGAGGCCTCCGCCGACCTCGGCATCGGCGACCCGGTGTGGACCTACACCGGCAGCATGCCGTTGACGGACGGTCCCGAGGGCTGGCGGATCGACTGGTCGCCCGGCGTCATCCACCCCGAACTCCAGGACGGCGAGCGACTCGCCGTCAGCTACGAGATCGAGGATCGCGGCCAGATCCTGGACCGGGAGGGTGAACCCCTCGTCTCATCCGACAGCGTCACCGCCTTCGGCGTCCTCCCCGCGGAGATGGACGACAAGGAGGCCGGGGTCACCGAACTCGCCGAACTCCTCGACGAGGACCCGGACCCGCTGCTCAACCGGGTGCGCTCCGCCCCGCCCGAGCAGTTCCAGCCGCTGGTGCTGATGCGTGGCGGCAGCGTCGATGGCACCTTGTTGGAGGAGGCGGGGAAGATCTCCGGGGTGCAGACCGAAGAGGTCGAGATCAACCTGTCGCCGCGGGTGGCGCCGTTCCTCCTCGGCGATGTCGCGGGAACCGCCGAGCACCGGGTGTCCTCCCGTGTCGCCGGCGCCTACCAGGCCGGGGACACCGTCGGTCTGAGCGGCCTGCAGAACATCTTCCAGCACGAACTCGCCGGGACCGCCACCACGCAGGTGGTCACCCTCGGCGAGGACGGACGACAGACCGCCGTCCTGGAATCATGGGACGGTGTGCGCAGCAGCGGGGTGCAGACCACCCTGGACCTCGAACTCCAGAACGCCGCGGAAGGCGCCCTGGAGAACCTGCCGGGAGACGGCTACCTCGTGGCCGTCGACACCGGCACCGGAGACGTGCTCGCCGCGGCCAACGCCTCCGGCCAGGCCGCCGACGATGGAGCGTTCACCGGGAGCTACCCGCCCGGGGGAGCCTTCACCCTGGTGTCCTCGCTGGCGGCCCTGGACTCCGGTGCCGTCAGCCCGGGCAGCCCGATGCCCTGCGGCTACCAGTCCGAAATCGGTGACCGGACCTTCACCAACCCCAGCAGCGGTTTCCTCGCCGGGGAGCCCGACCTGAGCCGCAACCTGTCCTTCCTGTGCAACGTCGGCTTCGTCGACATCGCCTCGGATGTGGGCGGCGACCAGATCACCGAGTCCGCCGCCGCCCTGGGACTGGGTGCCGACTGGCAGCTGTCCCTGCCGGCCGACTCCGGGGTCGTGGACATCAACGATGACGAGGCCGATGTGGCCGCCGCCATGGTCGGTGAGCACGGGGTCCAGGTGAGTCCGCTCGCCATGGCCCTGGCCGCCGGCGCGATCGCCGACGGCACTTGGAACTCCCCGACCCTCGTCCCCGAGGAGGGGCCGGCCCCGGCCGGCGCCGGTGAGCTGAACGAGGCCCACCTCGAAGTGATCCGCGAAGGCATGCGCGACGCCGTCGTCAACCGCTTCCCCGAGGTCGGCGTGGGTGAGGAGCCCGTGTACGGGCAGGCCGCCCGGGCCGAACAGGACGACACCGCCCTGCACTGGTTCGTCGGCTATCGGGGCGACGTCGCCTTCGCCGTTCTCGCCGAGGTCGAACCGGAGATGACGATGTGGCAGCAGTACGCCGTCACCGCCGCCACGAGTTTCCTCGCGGGCAACGCCGCCGAAGGCCAGCAGCAGCCGCTGACCGACGACCAGCCGCTCGCCGAGGTCATGCCGGAGTCCGACACCGGTCCGACCGAGTAGCACGGAAAAAAAGAGGCCGCCGCCGGAGCAACCCACGGGCGCTCCGGCGGCGTCTTCATGGGTAACTGGGACCGCATCAGGGGGTAGCGGACCAGTTCGATGAGGCAGGATCTCGTCTCGGGGGAGACCCTGCCGGTTCCAAAGGTCGGCCAGACCCTGCCGACCGCCCCCGTGAGTCGCGTCGACCAGATCTTGAGTCCGCCTCACGGGGGTTTCTTCCTGAGTAGGTCCCCGAGCCGGGAATCAGCTTGGCCCCCCGAACGTTGACCCGGTAGAGTGACGAACACGCGAGTGGTTCGCCGCTCGCATGTCGGTCGACACCGAACCCGTGCAGACGGGATCCACGTCGGCTTTGACAACTTCACAGGGGGTGATCGGTTTCGACTTCGGTAGTCGTTCCAGGGGAAGCGGGTCGAGGGTTGTGTTTGTGACCTCGTTAATCCTGCATTCGCATAAATTCAAGTGCCAATTCTAAGCGCACTGAGTTCGCTCTCGCTGCCTAAGCGATTGTGACTCTGTCGGTCCGGGCTCGTCATCGGCTCGGGATCCGGCACCATTTAGATGACTCACCGCTCAGATCAGGCCACGGGGCCTGAGCGGGACACTCACGTGGCTGGGCCTGTCAGCGATGTGTCTGTGCAAGCGCTGGGGCCGAGTAGAACGACACCACAGACTGCACCCGGAGAAGCCCTGGCTCGTTGCTGAAGGACGCGGGTTCGATTCCCGCCACCTCCACGGACTCAGGACGACCCTGCTCGCGCGTGAACGCGCTCGCCGGGTCGTCCTTCGTCGTTTTCGGGGGGAGACCCCCCGGCCCCCCGAGGTACCCCCTGATGGCCTGGGTCGTTTTGATCGGTGTGGTGGGTGGGGGGTTCTGTTGTGACGAGAAGGTGGGACGATCGTGCTCGCGCGTGAACGCGCTCGCCGGGTCGTCCTTCGTCGTTTTCGGGACCTTCCGGCCCTTGGGCCGCGCTTCGGCGTGGTCCGGGGGCTTTTTCGCGTTCAGGGGTCCTGAGCGGCGAGGGCGATGCCCAGGGGAGACCTGGCGTAGAACACCTCGCGGCCGGCGCGCCAGGACTCCAACAGGCCCGCGTCGCGTAGGGCGGAAAGGTTGACCGACACCGTGGCCGGAGCCAACCCCAGGCGCGCGGCCAGGTTCCGGGTGGTCTCGGGGACGATCAGGTGGGTCAGGATCCGAGCGCGGGTGCGTCCCAGGACCGCCGACAACGCCTCGGAGGAACGTTCTCCGGGTGACCACAGCTCACCCACTCCCCGCACCGGGTAGATCAGGGTGGGCTGCCACGGCTCCTCACTGATGAGGATCAGCTCGGGCCAAACGAAGGCGCTCGGCATCAGCAGCAGCCCGCGGTTGCCCAGACGCAGCCGTTCGGCGGCGGACGGCCCCGCCACGTGGAGAGTGTGGCCGTCCCAGGTGAGCCGCCCGTCCAGGTCGGTCATGAGGGCGGCCAATCCGTTCCGGGCCAGAGTGTGGGCCCGCAGGGACAGGTCCGCGTCCAAGAGGGCGCGCAGACGTGGCCAGTAGGGCCGGACCAGGTGCTCCCAACAGGTGGCCAAGAGATCGGCCAGCGTGTCCCGGGTGGCCCCGGGGTCGGCCAACAGCGGGTCGGTCATGCTCGCGGGCAGCCCGCGGCGGGGGTCCAACAGGCAGGCGCGCAGTTCGCTCGCCACCCGGTCGGTCGGGGTGGACCTGACCTGGATGAGTCCATCCTCGAAGGAGGTGAGCGGACCGGCCGGGGGAGGACTCAGGAAGTCCGGCACGTAACCGGGGCGAGGGAAGAGCAGACGTGCCGGGGACAGGTCGACGTGGTCGGGGAGCCGGGCGGCGCGGACCCACGGCAGGTGGAAGCTCTGACGGTGGGGTTCGAAGAGGGTGTGCAGGGCGGCCAGGGTCTCCCAGAGCGGAGAGACGGCGAACCTGCAACGCAGCAGGTCCTCGTGTTCGAAGACCACCTGTCCCGGCATGGATTCGAACATACCCGAATCCGTTGAGGGGCCCGTTCATCGGGCGGAGGCTGGGCGCATGTCGCAGACCTCTTTCCGTCGGGTGCTCGCCGTGCCCGAGTTCCGCGCCCTGTTCGTCGCGGAGATCCTGTCGATCCTCGCGCTGGTCGCGGTGCAGATCACCCTGTCCGTCCTGATCTTCGACCGGACGGGATCGCCGCTGCTGTCCTCGTTGGCGTTCGCGTTGGGATTCCTGCCGCATTTGTTGGGCGCCTCGTTGTTGTCGTCGGTGGCCGACCGGTTTCCGCTCAGGCGGGTGATGGTGGGGACGCAGCTGATCAGCGGCGCGGTGATGGCGTGCATGGCGGTCCCCGGGACGCCGGTGCCGGTGATGTTGGCGTTGTTGGTGGTGAGCGGGACGATCGCCCCGGTGTACTCGGGGGCGCGTTCGGCCGCCCTGGCGGACGTGCTGGGCGGGGAGGGGTTTCCCCTGGGGCGTTCACTGCTGCGGATCGCGGCGCAGACCGCTCAGATCAGCGGGTTCTCGTTCGGTGGCGCCCTGATGTTGGTCGCCTCGCCCACGACCGCGCTGTTGGTCGCGGCGGGGTTGATGATCGGGTCCGCCCTGTTGGTGGCGGTCGGCACCGAATACCGCCCCGGGCGCGGGGGTTCGGGTGGGTTGGTCGCCTCCTCGCTGGGAGGGGTGCGCGACGCGTTGCGGTTGCCGCGGCTGCGCGCGGTCTTCCTGTTGAGCTGGGTGCCGGCGGCGCTGTTCGTGTGGCCGGAGGCGTTGGCGGCGCCGTTGGCGGCGGGCATGGGCGGCGGCCCGATGTTGGTGGCGCTGTTGTTGACCGCGGGGCCGGTGGGGACGGTCGTGGGTGAGCTCGCCGCCGGGTCGTTGCTCACGGCCGAGGCGCGCCGCAGGTGGATGCTGCCGTTGGCCTTCGTGTCCTTCCTGCCGATGATGTTCTTCGTCTTGGACCCGGGTCCGGCGTTCGCGGTGGCCGTTCTGGGGCTGGGCGCTTTGGGCTGGGGTTACACGTTGGCGCTGGACGCGCTGCTGTTGGCGGAGACCCCACAGGAGCTGCGCGGGCGCGTGTTCGCGCTGGGTTCGGCCGGGCTGATGATCACCCAGGGGGTGGGGTTCGCGCTGGCCGGGGCGGTCGCGGAGTTCCTACCGACGCACCTGGTGGTGGCCATGGCGGGGGCGGGCGGCGTGCTGTCGGTGGCGTTGTTCGGCCGCCGGTTCTTTCGCTCCAGGGAAGTCCGTACGGCTATCTAGGTTGCGATCCTAACTAGGTTGCTTTACCGTCTAGGTAGATACCGGACCTAGTTCCAAGGGTGATGAATGGATCGACGATCGAGCTGGCTGAAGGGGGTGCTCGACCTCCTCGTGCTGGCCGCACTGACCGACGGCGAGAGCTACGGCTACGCCTTGGCCGCGAGCTTGGACGACGCCGGCTTCGGCCGGATCAAGGGAGGCACCCTCTACCCGGTGCTCAACCGGTTGGAGGAGGCGGGGCTGGTCGACGCGGAGTTCCGCGCGGCGGAGAAGGGACCCGGACGGCGCTACTACCACCTGACGGACCAGGGCCGTGAGGTCCTGGCGGATCAGGGCGCCGCCTGGTTGGAGTTCGACGCATCGGTACGCGAGGTTCTGAGGAAGGGCGGGGTCCGATGAGCTACCTCGACGAGTTGGCGACACTGCTACGGGCCCGTGGGGTCCCCGAGCAACGTCTCAAGAGCACCATCGACGACCTCGCCGCGTTCCTGGCCGACGGCGACCTGGACCCGGCGCGGGAGTTCGGTCCGGTGAGAGCGTTCGCCGACGACCTGGTGGGCGAGGAGGGCCCCGAGCCCGATCCCGAGAGCCTGGTGTGGGCGGCGGACTCCTTCGCGGCCACCGAGCGGCTCAACGAGATGGGCGCCCAGGGTTGGGAGGTCGAACGGGTGGATCGGTACGGCCGGTTCGTCAGCCACCGTGGTGAGGACCCGCAGGTCTGGGAATATCGCCAGGAGATCGCCCCCGGACGCCGTGAACGGAAGCGCCTGACCGAGAACCTGGCTCCGGAGGGCTGGGAGATCGCCGGACACTACTTCACCTTCGCCTACTTCAAACGGTCCCGGGCCGCACTGGTCGGGCCCGCCGCCGAGCTGGACGAACGCCCCGAGCCCAGCCGTAAGCGGTTCTTCTGGAGCCCGCCCGGCCTGCTGCTGATCGCGGTCGCCCTGGTGGTCCTGGCGATCTCCCTGTTCGATCTGGGCGGAACCCTGTGGGAGGGGGACACCGCCGACCGGATCGCCACGTTGGCCGGAGCCGGGGTCGGTGCGCTCGTCGGCATGGGAGCGGTACTGGGTGTGTTCTGGCTGTTCGCCAGACTGCGTAACCGCTGACCGTGACCACCCGTGGCGTGTCAACGCCGCGGACCCGTAGACGATAACGATCCGTGTGACCGGCAAGGGCTTCGATGTTGGAGTCACCGGTCGGCGACCCTCTCGCCGTGACCGCCGGGGTCCTGGTCCGGGGTAGGAAGGGCCGGGGGTGAGCGCTCTCCTCGGGTCAGCGCACCTCGGTGAGGGGGCCGAAGTGGGCGCGGGTGTCCTTGACCAGGGAGGCGAGCATGCTCTCGGTCAGGGGACGCCCCAACTGCAGGGCGCTGTCCAGTCCCTGCCACGGGGTGAACGCGAAGGACCACACGAGCTTGCTGCCGCCGGCGAACGGCAGCACGTGGTAGTCCTCGGCGAACGAGCCGAACAGCGGGAGCGTGCCCTCGGTGGCGTAGAAGGACTTGCGGCGTTCGGCCTCGTCCCAGCGGAAGAAGTGCTCGCGCATCCGGTAGGCGCCGAGGACCCGGGCCTCGCGGATGGTGCCCACACCATAGGGCGGCTCGGTGGTGTGGTGCACGTCTCCCAGCGCCCGGCACCAGGACAGTGGCCGGGGTGAGGTGAGCTCGGCCCAGACCTCGTCGGGCCCGGCGGCCAGTTCCAGCCCGACCCGCCAGCGCATCGGGGCGGATTCGAAGTAGCTCTCGTCGACGGGTTCGAGCTCGTAGCGGAAGGCGCTCACGGGGCATCCTCTTCGTCCGGGGTTCCTTGGGCGAAGGTACCAACTCCCTTGGGTGGGGAGCTCCGCCGGAAGTTCCTCGGGTGGATCCGACGGGGGCGCCACCGCTCGGTAACGCCCCCGTCGGATCCGGGTCCATCACTCCTTGGTGGCCCCCACCAGCCACGCGATCTTGTGGGCCGTGAGCGACAGGCTGCCGCTGTTGCCCAGGTGGACCCCGAACGATGCGATGAACGCGTAGTCGTGTTCCCGGCGCTCACAGATCACGTCCTCGACCGCGTGGACGGACTCCGGGTTGTCGACGCGTAGGCACAACCCCGACTCCTCCACCACTTCCGCACGGACTTCGTAACGGGACAGTTCACCGGCGAGCTTGCCGAGGTGCTCTCGCTCTTCGGAGGGCGCTTGGGTCGGCTCCTGGTCGTTCACCTGTCTCGACTGGGCCATGACGGATCCTTTCGTGACGAGCACGGCGCATTCCTCGATGCCCTGTTGACAATTGTCGCTCAGAGACAAGTTACTCATCCGTACCGTGCTCACGACACGCCGTTAGCCGACCCACCTGCCCCGATACATCACGTCCGCGACCGAAAGGTCCTCATTGAGCACCAGCAGGTCGGCGTGGCCGCCGATCTCGACCCGCCCGACCTCGCCCAGGCCCAAGGCGGCCGCCGGCACCGAGGAGGCCGAACGCACCGCCTCCTCGACCGGCACCCCCACCGCGACCGTGTTGCGCACCGCCTGCGGCAGCACGATGGTGCTGGAGGCGATCGCCCCGTTCTCGACGAGGCGTGCCTCGCCGTCCTGAACCCGGACCCGAAGATCGCCCAGGGTGTACTCGCCGTCGCCCAGGCCGGTCGCCGACATCGCGTCGGTCACCAGCGACACCCGTTCCGGCCCGGCGGCGTCGAAGACCAGACGCGCCGCCCCCGGGTGGACGTGCACGTTGTCCAGGATCAGCTCCACCGTCACCCGCTCGTCGCCGAGCACCGCCGCGATCGGCCCCGGGTCACGGTGGTTGAGCGGCCGCATCGCGTTGTAGACGTGCGTGGCCACGGTCGCCCCCGCGTCGATCGCGGCGAGGGTCTGCTCGTAGGTGGCCTCGGTGTGCCCCACGGCCGCCACCACGCCCGATGACACCGCGGCGCGGATCAACTCCAGGGCGCCCGGCAGTTCCGGGGCCACCGTGATCATCCGGACGTGCCCACGCCCCGCCTTGACCCAGGCGTCGAGCTCCGCGGTGTCCGGGTCGCGCAGCAGGTCCGGGTCGTGGGCGCCGCACCGCGACTTCGCGATGAACGGCCCCTCCAGGTAGATCCCGGCCAGTGTGCCCTCCTCACACGACTCGGCCAACGCCGAGACCTGACGGAGTGTCTCCTCGGGCGAGGCCGCGACCAACCCGCCCACCACGGAGGTCACCCCCGACCGTCGGTTGAAGGCGACGATCTCGCGCGCGCCCTCCGGGTCGGCCTCGGGGAAGGCGTGTCCCGCTCCGCCGTGGATGTGGGTGTCGACCAGTCCCGGGGCGACCAGTCGCCCACCGAGGTCGTGGTGCTCGCCCGGACCGGGGTCGCCGGTGCCGAGCTCGGCCACCCGACCGTTCTCGATCCGGACCCAGCCGTCGTGGGTGCCGTGGGCCGTCACTACGCGCGCGCCGGTGAGGGTCAGGGGTACGTGGGCCATGGGTGGGGCTTCTCCTCCTGCTGCGGGTCCCGCCGCGACGGGTGCGACGGGCGCTGTGTGTCGTAAATTACATTCGTGTGACCGCGAGGTTTTCAGGGGGTCGTGCGCACCTTCTCCAGGCGACGTCTTCCCAGGGAACGCAGGGTGATCCCGCATTCTGGGACGAGCGTCCGAGAGGTGGACCGGTACCAGTGGGGCCCGGCGTCCCCTCGGGAGAGGCACCGGCACGCATTGACGATAGTGGCCGACTCGCCTCATGATGGAGACATGTCCGCCGGTGAGCTGCTTGTCCAGCGCCTGCACGTCGACCTTCGACAGCAGGCGAGCGCGCTCTGTCGTAGCTAGCGCCTTGCGGGGCCCGTGCCCCGCGCCACGGGTGTATCCCGTGCCCTCGTGCCCCTACGCAGACACCGGACGCTCGGCTCCCACTCCATGGGTCCACGGATCTTCACGGTCCGAATGAGCACTCCCACGCGATGCGGACGCGAACCCCGACGCCGGACCACCAGGTCCCGCGCCGCGCGCCGACTCGCGAGGAACACGGTTCTACTCCGGTGTCCCGCTTCCGATCACCGCCCCCCGCGTTCCCTTCCGGTCGATCCCGGCTCGCTCAGACCGAACCCAGGAGTTCTCCGCATGACTCGCTTCACCGTGCTCGTCGCCGCACCCCGTTCCCATTCCTCCGTCCGCTCCGCCGCGCTGCGCGCCGCCACCGAGGTCGCCGTCCGCGCCGGCGTGACCACCACGCCCGATGTCATCGACCTGGCCGACCTCGGTGCCGACCTGCTCGACGACTCCTCCGCCGCGGTCTCCGAGGCGCTGGAGAAGGTCGGTGCCGGTGACGTGCTACTCGTCGCCTCGCCGCAGGTGCACGGCACCTACACCGGCCTGCTCAAGGTCTTCCTGGACCGCCTGCCCGAGCTGGGTCTGGGCCACACCGTCGCCATCCCGCTCGCCGTCGTCGAGGACCTGCGCAACAGCCACGGCATCGAGGAGGACCTTCGCGTCCTCCTGGCCGACCTCGGCGCCTGGGTCGCCGAGCCCGGTCTGATCCTGTCCAGCGACGAGACCGGCGAGCCGGAGAGCGTCGTTCGGGCCTGGGCCGACGTGGCCGCGCCCGGTCTGCGTCAGGCCGTCTCCGTCGCCGCCTGAGCGACGAAGCGATGAGGGCCCCGCCGTCCGTGGCGGGGTCCTCGGCCGTCCGGTCACCGGCTCCGGTCACCGGCCGGGGGTGGTAGGGGCGACCGTCCTCACGCGTTGGGGGTGGACTCGCCGCGCAACCGGCTGGTGTCGGCCTCCGCCTGGGCGACGTTGCCGCGCACCAACACCACCACGACCAGGGTCAGGGCGAACCCGCCCACCCGCAGGGCCATGGTGAGCGGGTCCTCGGGCAGGCTCTCCCCGAACAGGAGCGTGCCCGCCACCACGGTGAACACGTTGCCCACCACGTTGGCGACCGGGGCGGTGATGGAGGCCCGGGAGCGCTGCAGGGAGGTCTGGAAGAGCACGATGCCCACGGCCCAGCCCAGCGCGTACAGGTACGGGTAGGGCGACAACAGGGCGGGGCCGATCGCGGCCCACAGCCCGTGGTCGGCGAGGAGGCCGCCGAGGCCCTTCCCCTGGAGCCCCGCGCTGCCCTGGGCGAGGCCGGCCGCGGCGCCCATGGCGGCGGCCGAGATGTACTTCCCTCGTCCCCCGACCACGCTCATGACGGCCACGCAGGCCAACACGGTGCCCACGCTGACCACGACCAACAGGGGCGTGTCCGCGGTCGTCCCGGTCTCCGCGCCGTCCACCGTGGACAGGCTCAGCAGGCCCAGGGCCACCGGCATCACGCCGAGCGCGACGTACTCGCCTCGGGTGATCCGCTCACCGCGCACCAGTGTGATGACCAGCAGCGTCGTGGCCACACCGGCGGCGAAGGCGGGCTGGGAGACCGACACCGGAGCCAGACCGAGGGAGACGATCAGGCCGACGCTCCCCAGGGCGGCGAACACACAACCGAGAACCCATTTCGGATTACCCAGCAGTACCCTGGCGAGGTGAAGCGGACGGTTGATCGAGATCGACTCGGAGCCGTGCAACGCACGCTGCTCCACGGTCAGTCCGATCGTGTAGACCACCGCTGAGAACAGCGCGACCAGGAGTCCGATCACGAGGAGGAGGCCTTTCGGCTCGGCGCTCCGTGACCCAGACGGGCCCGAAGGTTGACGGCCTCCATATAACCAGTTCTAGTCTTGTCTGGCGAGTGACGCCTGAGGTCCTGTCTCAGCAGGGTGGATGTCACTCGTGGGTCGAATAGGAACCTGTAACTACCGCTAAGCGCCGCGGCGAGAGATGGGGCACGGTGCAGGACCCGGGCGACGACGACACCCCCCAGGAAGAGGACGTGACCGAGACACCCGGGACCCCCCGGGGCCGGGCATCCGGGAGCGAGACGGAGAGTTCTCGCCCGAGCGCTTGGCGAGACCGGCTTCCCACGTGGACGAGCCGCGAGTATTGGCGTGGATCCACCTGGCGAGACCTCCTGCGCCCCGGCCCGTCGACGAGCCGATTCCGCGGCCTGTGGGAGCGCGGAGGTTCGCGCTTCGAACCCGGCCCGTTGGGGCTGCTCGGCGTCATGCTCGCCGCCATGGCCGTCACCATGTTGCTCCTGCAGACCGGTTCGGGCGGCCTCGGAGCGGAGGGCGACGAGCGGGCCGAGGAACCGGTCGCCGTGCCCGGCCCGCCCGACGGGGAGCTGCGGATCATGCCGATCGGCGACTCCGCGACCCAGGGCAGCAGCGGGGACCACACCTGGCGCTATCACCTGTGGTCCCACCTGTCCGACCAGGAGATCGACTTCGACCTGGTCGGACCCGACGACGACCTCTACTCCCTCGCCGACGAGGACTTCGGCGCCCACGACTACGCCGACCCCGACTTCGACACCGACCACGCCGCCCGTTGGGACGCCACAGCCCAGGAACTCGCCACCGACGTCGCCGGCGTCGCCGCGGAGTACGACCCCCACTACCTGCTTCTCCTGGCCGGGACCGAGGACATCCTCAACGGAGGGGAGGCCGATCACGCGCTGGACGGCATCGCCGAGATCGTCTCCACCGTGCGGGTGGTGCTCGGTGAAGCCCGCTTCGTGGTCGGCGAACTGCCCGAGGTGGAGGGCACCGACGACGACGGCCGGGTCAACCGGGAGATCGAACGGTTCAACATGGGCCTGGTCGACCTCGCCCAACAGCTGACCTCGGCCGAGTCGCCCGTGGTGGTCGCCCAGACCGCCCGGGACTACACCCCCGCCTTCGACAACTGGGACGCCACCCACCCCAACGTTCGCGGTGAACTCAAGATCGCGGCGGCCTTCGCCGACGCGCTGGCCAGGCCCCTGGGTGTGGGCGGCGAGTTCCCCCGGCCCTTCCCGGACCTGTCCACCGGGCCGCTGACCGCGCCCGAACCCGAGTACGAGGAAACCGACGACGGTCTCCTGCTGTCCTGGGAGAACGTTCCCGGAGCCACCGACTACCGCGTGGTGCAGCGCCGGATCGAACCCGCCCCGGACGACCCCTTCGTGCTCCCCTTCGACGTGGACGTCGACGACGAGCGAGGCTCCGTCACCGTCGAGTCGCTGTTGAGCGGTGCCCGCTACGAGTTCGTCGTGCGACCCGTCAAGGGCCGCGACGAGGGAGTGGAGTCCGAACCGCTCCGGCTGGTCTGGGACGACGACCCGCCGCCGGGCCCGAGCGGACTGGGACTGCGGGACGACGGGGCACTGCTCGTCTGGGACGAGGTCGAGGACGCGAGCCACTACGAGGTGTGGGTCCGTCTCCTGGAGTGCACCCCGGGGGACTCCTTCCGGCGTTCCCGCGACACCCCGCCCGTGGCCGGGGACACCACCACGACCATCGACGACGACCAGAACGTCGGGGGAGGGGAACCGGACCCACCGCGGCCCAGCCCCTCCGAACCACCGCCCACCCCGCGCCCCGAGCCGGAACCGGCCCCCGCGCCCACGCCGCCGCCGTCGAGCCCGCCGCCCGCGCCGGGTTCCACCTGTTCGCCGCGAGACGACCGCGGGCCGCGGGACGGCGAGGGCTGGCGCACGCTCGGTTCGACGGGGGACCGGGCTCGGTGGCGGGTCACGGTGTCGGGCCCCTACGAGGTCGTGGTGCGTTCCTATCGTGACTACGTGGAGGGCGGTTACTCCGCGAGCCTTCCGTTGGTGGACCACTGATGGCCCTTCGCCGGGCGCACTGGGGCCTGGGGGCGCTGGTGGCGTTCCTGGCCCTGGGGCCCGCGCTGGGGCCCGGCCATGTCCTGCGATACGACATGGTCTTCGTGCCCGATCTGTCCCTGCGGGCCGTGCTCACCGGCGCGGACGGGTTCCCCCGGGCGATCCCGAGTGACGCGGTGGTCGCGGCACTGTCCACGGTCCTGCCGGGCCATGTGGTGCAGAGCCTGGTGCTGGCCGCGGTGTTCGTCCTGGGAGTGGCCGGCGCGTTCCGGCTGCTCACCGGCCTGGTGTACGGGAAGGGGGCGGTCCCCATGGCCGGCCTGGCCGCGGGTGCGGTCGCCGGAATCGCCTACGTGTGGAACCCGTTCGTGGCCGAGCGTCTGCTGTTGGGGCAGTGGGCGGTCCTGCTGGGATACGCGGGGTTGCCCTGGGTCCTGGCGGGGGTGGTCCGTATGACCTCGCTTGGGCCCACCCGAGGTCTCGCCGGGATGGTGTGCGCCCTGGTGCCCGCCGCGATCGGTGGGTTCTCCTCGGTGCTGCTGAGCGCGTTGACCGCCGGTCCGACCTCGCTGCGCCGGTGGCGGGACGCGGGCCTGCTGATCCTGGCGCTGATCCTGCTGTCGTCGCCCTGGCTGGTGCCCTCGCTCCTCAGCGGCGCCGCCACCGACCCGGCCGGAGTGGCGGCCTTCGCGGCCCGCTCCGACACCCCGTTCGGCGCGTTCGGTTCGCTCCTGCTGCTCGGCGGGGTGTGGAACGCGGGGGCGGTGCCTCCCGGATACGGAGAGCCCGTCACGGCCGCTCTCAGGGTCCTGGTGGTGACGGTCGCGCTCATCGGCTGGGTCTGGTGGTGGCGACGGGCGCGTCCGGTCGTGGCGGTGGGGTTGTCGGTGTCGGCGGCGTTGGGCCTGTTGATCGCCCTGGCGGGTGTGCTCGCCCCGGGGCCCCTGGCCGCGCTGATCGACCTGTGGCCCGGCTTCGGGCCGCTGCGCGACGGGCAGCTGTACGTCGCGCCGCTGGCCCTGTTGCAGTCCCTGGGGCTGGGCGCGATCGTCCTGTGGGTGCTCCGAGCCCTGCCCGAGACGACACCGGTCGAAGGGCCGCCGGTGCCCGGCATGGGTCGGATGGTGACCGTGGTGGTCCTGGGGTTGTCGCCGGTGGTGGTGCTCCCCGGGCTGTTGTGGGGTGCCGGCGGCGGGCTCGCGCCCGTGGAGTACCCACCGGCCTGGCGTGGGGCACAGGCCGCGGTGGCCGCCGACGAAAGCCCCGGCGCGGTCCTGGTGCTGCCCTGGAGCGCCTACCGGGGACCGGACTGGTCCGGGGAACCGGTGGTGGTGTTGGACCCGGCCACCAGACTGTTCGATCGGCGCACGCTCTGGAACGACGACCTGAGGGTCGGAACTCCGGACGGTGGGACCGTGGTGGTGACGGGGGAGGACCTGCGGGCGCGGCAGGCCGCCGAATCACTCGACCTCGACCCCGAGACCGCTATGCCGCGGATCGAACCCGCCGAACTCCCCGAACTCCTGGGGTCGATGGGCGTTCGGTACGTGGCGGTGTCCGCTCCGGTCGACCACGACCTCTCCGACACCGATGGGCTGTCCCCCGTGGTGGAGGGGGGCGACATGGCCCTGTTCGAGGTCGACGACGAGTACGTCGAGGCGACACCGGAGAGTGTGTCCGTTCCGGTCGTCGCCGGCGCTCTGACCAGCCTGGGAACCATCGTCTGGGCGGTGTTCACGGTCGCCCGGAGAGAACCCCGCCATGGTGATCCGGTCGAGGGGGCCGCGGTCGGGGCCTGACCGTCCCGCGAGGGCCGGGGCCGCTTTTTCGGTCACTTTGAAACGGGTTCTGGTTTCATCGTCGATCCCGTTCTCACCAGGTGATCCAGGCCACTCGGCCGCCCCTGACCAGCATATGGATGCGTGCAAAGTGCACATTTCGGGGTTGGAAGTTACCGGAGGGTTAGTTACAGTTGGGGCAACCATCTGGTCTGTAGCTAGATCAGGTTCTAGTCTCGGTTTCCAGCGCCCCGGGCCAGAACGGTTCGGAGCGTGCGGAAGGAGATCCTCAAGTGATCAAGGTAATCGCCGCCTGCGTGATCGGCGCGGCTCTGGCGGGAGGTGCCACCGTGGTGGCCACCAACCTCGCCACCGAGTCGACCGCGACCGCTGAACCGGTGAACGAAACCCTCTACAACTACGGCGACCGCTAGGTCTTCGGGTTCGCGAGGTCCGGCGGGCGCCTCGCAACCTGCGGGGCGCCCCACGCCCCCGGTCCCCGGTGATCCGAACCCGACACACCGCCGTCCCCTCGCGATCACGATGGTCGCCCCACCCCACTGACGTCCGGTCCTTGGGCCTGTTCAGCAGCACTCCCCGCCCCCGAGTGTTCGCTCAGAGCGATATCTCGCTCGCTCGGCGTAGGCAGGCCCGGGTCGGGCACCGCGCGGAAGGAGAGCGTGTGGTCTTCCAGAAGGTCCCCCGCCGGGTGGAGCCCGGAGTCGTCACGGTCACCACGGGTCCGACCACCATCCCCGCCCCCGCACCGGCGGAGGCCGAAGGGTCCGCGACCGCCGAACCGGTCGCGACCGACGGCCCCCCGACCCCCATCGACCTCGGTCCCCGTCTCGACGGTGTCCGGATCGTCATGATCAACTGGCGCGACCCCTGGCAGTCCACCGCCGGTGGCGCCGAGGAGTACGCCTGGCGGATCAGCCGCCACCTGGCCGAACGTGGCGCCATCGTCACCTTCCTGACCAGCCGCGAACCCCACCAGGCCCGGGTCGAGACCAAGGACGGCATCGTCATCCGCCGCATGGGCGGCAAGTTCACCGTCTACCCGCGCGTGATGGCCTGGCTCGCCCTGTGGCGGCGCGAGTACCACCTGGCCTTCGACTGCATGAACGGCATCCCCTTCCTGTCCCGGCTGGTCCTGCGCCGGAGCACGAAGGTCGTCAGCGTCGTGCACCACGTCCACGACCTGCAGTTCAACGCCTACTTCTCGGCGCCACTGGCCTGGTTCGGGCGCTTCGTGGAGTCCACCGTCGCCTCCCGGGTCTACCGGAACTGCACCACCGTCACCGTCTCGGAGTCCTCCCGGGCCGCCATGCGCGACAAGCTCACCTGGCGTGCGCCCATCGAGGTCGTCCACAACGGCGGGCCCGCCCCGGCCCCCCTGCCCCCCGCGCCCGAGCCCGGCACCGCTCCCGCCCTGGTCAGCCTCGGTCGCCTGGTGGTGCAAAAGCGGGTGTCCCGCGTGGTCGACCTGGCCCGCTCGCTGGCCGACGACCACCCCGGGTTGAGCGTGCACATCATCGGCCGCGGCCCCGAGGGGGAACACCTCGCCGAACAGATCGGGCGCGACGATCTGCGGGACCGGGTCGACCTGCACGGATTCCTCTCCGAAGAGGACAAGGAAGCCGTCCTGTCGTCCTGCCACCTGCACGTCACCGCCTCCGAGTTCGAGGGATGGGGCCTGACGGTCGTCGAGGCAGCACGGCTCGGAGTGCCCACGGTGGCCTACGATGTGGACGGATTGCGCGATTCGGTCCGTGACGGAGAAACCGGATGGCTCGTCCGAGAGGGCGAGACCCTGGAGGACGTCGTCTCACGGGCCCTGAAGGAACTGTCCGACCCCCGGCGCGCCGAGGAGGTCCGCCGCGCCTGTCGCGCCTGGGCGTCCCGGTTCACCTGGGACGCGAGCGGCGCGCGGATGACCCGCCTCGTCGCCGCGGAACTCGGTATCGATTCCCCCTTGACACCCCCTGACCCGGCAGCAGGCAAGAAAGCGAAGATGTGACTTCGGCGGAATCCACCGCCAGGCGCGAACCGGAGGATTCCACGACACCGTCCGCCCCCGGCGGGTTGGACCAGAGGCTGCTGGCGCGCCTCAAGGTCCTCGCGGTGTGTGTGCTCCTGGGCGCGCTGGCGGCGAGCATCGACCCCGGCCGGATCGTCAGCGACACCAAGATCGACCTGACGATCAACCCCTTGGGGTTCATGGAGCGCGCCCTGCACCTGTGGGACGCCTCCTACTTCGGGCAGCTCCAGAACCAGGCCTTCGGGTACTTCTTCCCCAACGGCCCCTTCCACCTGCTGTTCGAGGTGCTCGGCATGCCCGAGTGGCTCATCCAGCGCTCGTGGATGGCGGTGCTGCTCATCGCGGCGTTCCTCGGCACCTACAAGGTCGCCGAGGCCTTGGGGCTCGGGACCGTCAACACCCGCATCATCGCCGGCATCGCCTACGCGCTGGCGCCGCGGGTGCTCACGCTGTTGTCGTACAACTCGGCCGAGCTGCAGCCCATGCTGCTCATGCCGTGGATCCTGTTGCCGCTCATCCTGGGGGCCGAACGCCGATACCCACCGGCGCGCATGGCGTTGCTGTCGGGGCTGGCGTTCCTCATGTGCGGCGGTACCAACGCCGCCTCCGAACTGGCCGTCCTCGTCGTTCCAGGCCTGTACCTGTTGACCCGCGCCAACGGCCGGCGCAAGTGGCGGCTGATCCTGTGGTGGGCGTTCGGCCTGGTCCTGGCCTCGTTCTGGTACATCGTGCCGCTGCTCATCATGTCGCGGTACGTGTACTCGTTCATGCCCTACACCGAGGACGCCGGCGTTACCACCGGCATCACCTCGCTGTTCAACGCTCTGCGCGGCACCTCGAACTGGATGGGTTTCCTGCCCGACATGGGCAACACGGCCCTGCCCTCGGGGGCGGAGCTCTCGCTCACCCCATGGCTGGTGGCGGTCACCGCGCTGGTCGCCGGGCTCGGTCTGGCCGGACTCATCAACCGGCGTACCCCCGAGCGCCTCTTCCTCATCAGCAGCCTCCTGGTCGGCACGGCCATCGTGGTCGCCGGCTACACGGGTGACCTCACCGGCCCCTTCGCCGCGTCCATGCGGGAACTGTTCGACGGCGCGCTCTCCCCGTTCCGCAACGTCCACAAGTTCGACGCGCTCATCCGGCTGCCCATCGTCCTGGGGCTGGCCCACCTGCCCGTCGTGGTCGCCCGGGACCGGGCCGACCGCTCGGGCGTGGTGGTCTCGGCGAAGGTGCGCCGTGCCGTCGCGGGCGGCTCCGCCGCGGTCTTCCTGGTCACGCTCGTGCCCATCGCCACGGTCGGCATCGCGCCCAAGGGCGGCTTCGAGGAGATCCCCGACTACTGGTACGAGGCGGTCGACTGGCTGGAGGAGCGCTCCGACGAACGCGGCATGACCATGGCGCTGCCCGGCTCCGCCCGCGGCGAGTACGAGTGGGGGCGTCCCCTCGACGAACCCATGCAGCCGTTGCTGTCGGGGGCGTGGACCAACCACCAGATCATCCCGTGGGGTTCGTCCGGGGCCTCCCGCATCACCCACGAGATCGACCAGAGGGTCTCCTCCGGGCGGGGATCCCAGGGACTGTCCGACACCTTCGCCCGGCTCGGGGTCACCCACCTCCTCGTCCGGAACGACCTTCAGCGCGTGGGCAACAACGGCGGCTGGCCGGCCCGCGTCCACCAGACCCTCCAGAACTCGCCCGGCATCACCGAGGCCGCCGAGTTCGGCCCGGTCATCGGTTCCCTCGACCACCGTTCCGCGTCCCAGTGGTTCGACCAGCCCTACCCGTCGCTGACCGTCTACGAGGTGGAGGACGCCGCTCCCCGGGTCGGGACCGTGCCCTCCGCCGACACGCTGCGCGTCACCGGTGGTCCCGAGTCCGTCCTGCACCTGGCCGAACAGGGTCTGGTCGACGACGACCGCCCGATCCTGCTCGGCGACGACCCCGGCGCCGACGCCATCGACGGTGAGAACACGATCGTCACCGACACGGTGCGCCGCCGTGAGGTCGTCTACTCCGACGTGCGCCGCAACTTCTCGGCCACCATGACCGAGGACCAGGAGTACGAGCGCGACGTACCGGCCCCGGACGTCATGGAACCGGCCTGGGAGGAGTACGTCGCCCACGCCCGCGACATCGGCATCGCCGAGGTCACCGCGTCCACCTCCGAGGCGGGGGTCGAGGCCCGCCCCGGTGACCGCGACCCGGGCCACGCGCCGCACGCCGCCCTCGACGACGACCTCGGCACCGCCTGGCGTTCCAGCGCCTTCGAGGGTTCCCTGGGCCAGTGGTTGGAGGTCGAGTTCACCGAGCCCCGCAACCTCGACGGGCTGAACGTCGCCTTCGAACAACTGCCCGGCGAACCGCCGCCCTCCCGGGTCGGCCTCATCACCGACAACGGGGAGTCCGAGGTGGCCGTCGCGGAGACGGACGAACCCCAGGAGCTCAACGCCCCGCCGGGGGAGACCACCAGCCTGCGGATCCGGATCGACGAACTCGCCTGGGAACCCGAGTACCGTTTCGGCACCCGGGTGGGGATCAGTTCCATCTCGATCCCGGGTCTGGAGACCTCGCGCACCCTGGACGTTCCCGGTCCGTCCGAGGCGGGGACGCTGCTCTTCACCGGCTCCACCGGTACCGCTCCGGGCTGCATGGAGGGTTCGCACACGTGGGTGTGCAACCCCGACCTGGAGGTGAGCGGAGAGGACGCCGACCGGCTGGACCGCACGTTCACCCTGGCGGAGGAGTCGGCGGGTTCCCCGCACCGCATCTCCGGCGAAGTGGTCCTCACCGACCCCCGGGAGGCGGAGAACGCCGCCAACCGGGCCGGCGGATACCCCCGCGTCACCGGCTCCTCCACCGCGGTACAGCACCCCGCCGCCATGGGCAGGGGAGCGCTGGACGACGACGAGAGCACCGTCTGGTATCCGGACCCCGAGGAGAAGCGGCCCTCGCTCGACATCGACCTCGGCAGTCGGACCACCCTGGACCACATGAAGGTCGAGTTCCCCCGGGCCGACACCGTGATGCGTCCGATCAAGGTCACCGTCGAGGGTGGCGACACCGTCCGAGAGGGTTGGCTGGACGGCAGTGGGCGCGTGGACTTCGCCGAACTCACGGCTTCCTCGCTGAAGGTCACCTTCGAACGCCCCGAGGGTCAGGCCCTGGAGATCGGCACCATCGACCTGCCCGGCGTGGCACCGGTCGAGCCGATCCCCGACGCCGACATCGACGCCTCCACCACCTGCGGCCTGGGCCCGAACCTGAGGGTCAACGATCGGCGCGTGGAGACCCGGATCAGCGAGGGCACCCTCGGCGACCAGCTCACCGGACGTCCGCTGAGCTACGAGACCTGCACCGACCTCGACCTCATCGAGGGCGAGAACCGGGTCGTGGTCGATCCCGGCAACCGCTACCAGGTCCGTTCGGCCCTGGTGGAGACCGCCGACCTGGCCGACGCGCCCGCACCCGAGGTCACCACGGCGGAGGTCGACACCCTGCACTCCTGGGGACCCGGCGAGCGCAGCTTCGACGTGTCGGTCGACGAGGACAGCCTGCTGGTGGTCAACGAGAACTTCAACGAGGGCTGGGAGGCCCGGGTCGAGGGCGTCGACGGGCCGCTGGAACCGGTGCGCCTGGAGGGGTGGAAGCAGGCCTGGGTGCTGCCCGAGGGCACCGCGGGCACGGTCACGCTCGAATACACCCCCGACGCCGTCTACCACCGGGTCCTGGCCATCGGCGGCGCGCTCGCCGGACTGTTGGTGCTGTTGGCCCTGTGGCCGCGCCGCCTGCTGCCCGGTGGCCGGCGCTCGGCCACCGAACCGCCGCGTGGCGGCCGTGCCCTGCCCACCGCCGGCCCCGGTTGGCTGCCGCGTCCGGTGGTCCTGCCGCTCGGGTTGGCCTACGGGGTGTGGATCGCCGGTTGGGCCGGCGCGGCCGTGGTCGGCGCCATCCTGCTGGTCATCTGGTGGCTGGCCAGGCGGGCGCCCAAACGCCTGCGCCACGCCAAACCCGGAAGGCCCTCGATGGGCGGCCGGGCGCTGCCGCACCTGGCCGGACCCTGGGTGGTCACGGTGTCGCTGGCCCTGGCCGGCCTGACGACCGCGGTCGGGACCTACCTGTCCGTGTACATGCCCTTCCACGACATCACCGAGACGTTCGGTACCGCGCTGCGCGGCTGGGTGCCGCAGGCTCTGTGTCTGCCCGCGATGGCCCGTCTGGTCCTGGCGTTGGGCCAGCGCGGGGAGGCGACGGAACCGCCGCCCGCCGACACCCCGTCGGCGGAGGACGCCGTGTCCGGGCCTACGGACGCACCACCCTTCGAGGGGCCCACGGCTCCGGACGAGGACGGCGGACCGGGCGGTGGATCCGGCGATGGTCGGGGCGCCCCCGGCGGTGATGGGTCCGGACCCGACGGGGCCAGGCCCGCGCACGACGTCGAGGAGGCCCACAGGTGAGCGTGTTCTCCCAGATGGGGCGTGCGCCGCAAGTGCGCCCCGCCCCACTGCTCCCCGAACCCGGCCGACGCCTGCCCAAGGGCACCCTCTTGGTGGCGGTGGGGGCCTTCCTGGTGACCATGGCGCTGCTGCTGCCGTTCTACGTGCAGGACCGGGTCGCCCTCATGCCCGGGGACGTCACCCGGCAGCTGCGGATGGACGCCCCCGGCGCCACCTACCTGGACACCGCCACCTGGACTCGGCAGGAGGGCGCCGACCTGGACCGGACCACCCGGATCGAGGGCACCGCCCACGGGTCGGACTGGTCGGCCTGGGAGATGACCGTCGACACGACCGACTCCGACCAGGTCATCGACCACTGGAGCCGTCGCGTCATCGTGGACCGGGAGACCGGGCGCGCGGTGAACTGTTGCGGTGAGCACGTCGATGGAGATCGTGCCGTCCGCCAGGCCGGGTTGATCCTGGACTGGCCCGCCGGGGTGCCCGAGGGCGACCACTCCTTCTACGACGCCGAGGTGCGGGCCGCCCCCGCGGTCGTCTTCGAGGAGAACGACGAGGTCGCCGGCCTGGCGGTGCGTCGCTACGTCCAGGAACTGTCCGAGACCCAGGTGCCCGAATCGGCCCGCGACGTGCCCGCGGCCCTGTTCGGGGACTCGGCGGGGACTGTGACGGCCACCCGTTGGCTGGAGTTCGAACGGACCTTCTGGGTGGAGCCGATCACCGGCAAGGTCGTCCACATGACCGAGGAACGTACCGAGACCCTGCGCCCGCAGAACGGTTCGGGGGAGGTCTCGTTGTTGGAGGCCGAGTTCGTCCTCGCCGAGGGACAGGTGTCCTCGTTGGCCGAACAGGCCCGGGTCCGCTCGCTGATCCTGCGCGGGCTGGACGTGTGGGTCCCCTGGACCCTGGGACCGCTCGGCGTGGTCGCGATCCTCGCCGGTCTGGTCCAGGCGCTGCGCTCCCGACCCGAGGACGAGCCGAACGATCCCGGAGAGGGCACGGTGATCGAGAGCGTGGCCGCGCCCGACCCGACCGGGAGGGCCTGAGCCACGCGGGCGGGGACATGGGGCGGGTCCGCGAGGAAAACCGGTGGACTTCGGCCTCGGACACGGGCGAGGATCCGGTCACCGTCCCCGTTCGGAAGGCCCCATGCCGATGGCCCCGAAGATCCACCGCCTGCGCGCCCTCGTCCTGCTCCTCGCCATCCTGGCCGCGTCGATGGGCGACGAGGTCCTGCTGGTCGCCGCGGTCTTCCGGCTGTCGGAGACCGGTGACGCCCTGTGGGTGAGCGCCCTGGTGACCGCCCAGCTCGCCCCGCTCATCCTCCTCGGCCCCTTGGCCGGCGCGGTGCTCGATCGCCATGACACGGGGCGGGTGCTGGTCGTGGCCTGCCTGGTCCAAGCGGTCGCCCTGCTGCCCGCGGTCCGCTTCGACGACCACCCCGTGGTGCTGGTGCTGTGCGTGCTCGTGGTGAGCTCCATGGCGGCCTTCGTCAACCCGGCGATCCTCACCCTCCTGCCCCGGGCGACCGGGGAGCTCTCCCCGGTACACGCCAACGCCCTGTTCGAGGGTTCTCGCGCCTCCGCCACGGTCCTCGGGCCACTGGTGGGAGGGGTGCTCGTCGGGTTCGCGGGATTCTCCGCCACGCTGCTCACCGCGTCGGCGGGATTCCTGCTCGCGACCCTGGTCTACCTGACGCTGCGGATCCGTAGACCGGTGACCGAACCGTCGGGGCCGTTGTGGTCCGGCGCGGTGGAAGGAGCCCGTCACCTGTTCGGGGTCCGACTCTTCCGGGTCCTGTTGCCGGTGCTCGTCCTGGCCGTGGTGGCCACCTCCACCATCAACGTCGGCATGGTGTTCGTGGTCCGCGAGGTCATGGGCCACGGGGCTCAGGTGTTCGGCCTGGTCACCGCCGGTTGGGGCGTGGGGCTGCTGCTGGGGGCACTGGCCGTGGCGCTGCTGCGTCCGGCCCCCTCAGGGCGGACGGTCGCCCTGGCCGCCGCCGTCGTGGGCGCCGCGCTGGCCCTGTGGGCCTGGCTCCCGTTCCTGGCGGTGGCACTGATGTGCGTGGTCCTGGCGGGCGTGGGCAACTCCGCGCACAACATCCTGCTCCGCTCGGTGGTCCACCAACGTACGCCCGAACCCCTGCTGGGGCGCGCCCACGCGCTCATGGGGACGGTGGTCAACGGTTCCTTCGTCGTGGGGTTCCTGCTCGCCGGGCTGTTCGCCGCCGACCACCCGCGCGAGCTGCTCGCGGTGGCCGGAACGGTGGCGCTGACGGCCGGCCTGGTCGGTGCCCTCCTGGTCCACCTCACCCGCGCCGATATCGTCCCCGACGCGGTGGGGGCCGACGGGAACAGGGGCGGGTACGGGGACGCGAGGGGGACGGCGGCGTAGAATCGGACACATGTGCGGTCGATATGCCCAGTCACGGAACGTGCACCAGCTGCAACTCGCCTTCGACCTGCCGGAGCAGGCGCTGGGGGAGGAGCCCGACCCACGGGCGTGGCCACCACTGGAGGAACTCGACCCCGACTACAACATCTCACCCGGCCGCCCCGTCCAGGCGGTCTTCGGTCCACCCCCGCAGGGCGGAGCCTCCGGCGCTCCGGGACCGCGTTCGCTGCACACCCTGCGCTGGGGCCTGGTCCCCTCCTGGGCCAAGGACCGCAACATCGGCTACCGGATGATCAACGCCCGGGGTGAGACCGTCGCCGACAAACCCGCGTTCCGGTCGGCCTTCCGCCACCGTCGCTGCCTGTTGCCCGCCGACGCCTACTACGAGTGGCAACTGCTCAACAAGGACGGCACCGCCGAGGCCAGTACCTCGCCGGCCACGGACCCCGGGCACCGCAAGCGCAAGGCCAAGGCGGCCAAGAAGCCCTTCTCCATCCACTACCAGGGCGACGAACCGCTGGCCATGGCCGGGATCTTCGAGCGTTGGCGCGACCCCGAGGTCGCCGAGGACGACCCCGCCGCCTGGGTGTGGTCGTGCGCGGTGATCACCACCGAGGCCGCCCCCGAACTCGCGCACATCCACGAACGCATGCCCGTGATCATGCCCGCCGACGACTGGACGACCTGGCTCGACCCGACCTCCGGCCCCGACGACCTGTCCCACCTGCTGAACGCGACCCCGGTGGACCGGTTCTCCGTCGACGAGGTCTCCACCGACGTCAACAGCATCAAGAACAACCGCCCCGACCTGCTGGAACCCCTTCCGGACGATGGCGAAGAACAGGCGGACACACTCTTCTGACCTCGGCGAGGGTGGACAGGCCGGGGGCGGCCCTGTGTATGGTGTCCGGGGCCACAGGGGGAGTACCTTCCCCCCCCGGCCGGGACGACGTGATCGACGCGTCCCTGGGCACGTTCGCCGTGCCGACATGTGAATACGCAACGCGGGAGCTCGCGCCATGGCGGGCTGAGAGGGCGACTCATCGGTGTCGCCGACCGCAGAACCTGTTCGGGTAATTCCGACGTAGGGAGGCCTGCCATGACGGCTATGGACAGCCGTGATCTCTCCACCGACGACGCGCACCGCGTGACGACCGGTCCCATCATGGGATCTCGCAAGGTGTACCGCGAGACCGAGACCCCCGAGGGTCCCACGCTCCGCGTTCCGCGACGTCGGGTGGAACTCACCAACGGCAGCCACTTCGATCTGTACGACACCTCCGGCCCCTACACCGACGACACCGCCGACATCGACGTCCACCGGGGTCTGCCCCGCACCCGTGCCGACTGGGCCCTGGATCCGATCGACGGATCGGTCACCCAGATGACCTACGCCAAGGCCGGGACCATCACCCCCGAGATGCGCTTCGTCGCCGCACGGGAGGGGGTCGCCCCCGAGTTCGTCCGCGACGAGGTCGCCATCGGCCGGGCCGTCATCCCGGTCAACCGCAACCACCCCGAATCCGAGCCGACCATCATCGGCAAGAGGTTCCTGGTCAAGATCAACGCCAACATCGGCAACTCCGCCGTCACCTCCTCCGTCCCGGAGGAGGTGGAGAAGATGGTGTGGGCCACCCGCTGGGGCGCCGACACCGTGATGGACCTGTCCACCGGCAAGCGCATCCACCAGACCCGCGAACGCATCATCCGCAACTCTCCGGTGCCCATCGGCACCGTCCCCATCTACCAGGCGCTGGAGAAGGTCGACGGGGATCCCACCAGGCTCGGCTGGGAGATCTACAGGGACACCATCATCGAACAGGCCGAACAGGGCGTGGACTACATGACCGTCCACGCGGGCGTCCTGCTCCGCTACGTGCCCCTGGCCGCCCGCCGCGTCACCGGCATCGTCTCGCGCGGTGGCTCCATCATGGCCGCCTGGTGCCTGGCCCACCACAAGGAGAGCTTCCTCTACACCCACTACGAGGAACTCTGTGAGATCTTCCGCCGGTACGACATCACCTTCTCCCTCGGTGACGGGCTGCGCCCCGGGTCCATCGCCGACGCCAACGACGAGGCCCAGTTCGCCGAACTGCGCACCCTCGGCGAGCTCACCCACATCGCCCGCTCCCACGACGTGCAGGTGATGATCGAGGGACCCGGGCACGTACCCATGGACAAGATCGCGGAGAACGTCCGTCTGGAGGAGGAGCTGTGCGGCGAGGCGCCGTTCTACACGCTCGGCCCCCTGGCCACCGACGTCGCTCCCGGATACGACCACATCACCTCCGCTATCGGCGCCGCGCAGATCGGATGGCACGGCACCGCGATGCTCTGCTACGTCACCCCCAAGGAACACCTGGGGTTGCCCGACCGGGACGACGTCAAGACCGGGGTCATCACCTACAAGCTCGCCGCGCACGCCGCCGACGTCGCCAAGGGACACCCCGGGGCACAGGAGTGGGACGACGAACTGTCCAAGGCGCGCTTCGAGTTCCGTTGGCGGGACCAGTTCAATCTGTCCCTGGACCCCGAGACCGCCCAGTCCTTCCACGACCAGACCCTGCCCGCCGAACCCGCCAAGACCGCGCACTTCTGCTCCATGTGCGGTCCGAAGTTCTGCTCGATGAAGATCTCCCAGGACGTGCGCAGGTACGCCGAGGAGAACGGGCTGGACACCGTCGAGGCCATCGAGAAGGGCATGGCCGACAAGTCCGAAGAGTTCGCCGAGGGCGGTAACCGCGTCTACCTGCCCCTGGCCGACTGACTGACACGGAAGCGCCGGTGGGTCGCCGTTTATGGCGGCCCACCGGCCCCTGTGACAGGGTGATCGCAAGAGCCCCGCTGCACAGGAGGTCCTCTTGGAGATCGTCGATTTCGACCTGGCGGTGACCACGGCCGTCTTCGGGCTCTTCTCCTTCGCGTGGTTCGGGTGGGCGCAGGAACGGCCGCCCGGTGACCGGGTCCGTTGGGCGCTGGGCGCGGGTTCACTCCTGGCGCTCGGCCTGACGGTGTACGGCGTGACGCGCGTCCTGGACTCCCGGAGCGAGGGCGTCATCGCAGCCGGCGACAACCTGAGGACGTACCTCATCGTGGTGGGACTGGAGTTCGCCCTCGCGTTGGTGGGCGCCATCGTCCTACGGTTCGTCGACCGTTCCGAGTACACCTCCGCCTGGATCTGCCTGGTGGTGGGGGCGCACTTCTTCCCGCTGGCTCCACTGTTGAACCAGCCCATCCTCCACCTGGTCGGCGTACTGCTCTGCGCCTGGCCGTTCCTCGCCGTGCGCGGGGCACGCCGCCATGACGTGTCGATCAGCTTCGCCACCGGCGTCGGCGCGGGTGTCTGTCTGTTGTTCTTCGACGTCGTGCTCGCCCTCACCCTCATCGGCGTATAGGCGGCCGGTGCTCAGGAAGGCTTGACGACACTCGCGATCAGGTGCACGCCCACGTAGTCGTCGGACTCGGCCGCGTGCATCTCCATCTCCACCAGACGGCCCATGGACCGGGGGTCGCGGGCCAGCATCATCTCCACGGTGGAGGCGGACAGCACGGTTCGCGGCCGGATCCACTCCAGTTCCATCCCGGAGTCGGTGACCAGTTCGGTGAGCTGCTCGGCGGTGAAGCAGCGGGTGATGGAACCGTCCGGCCAGGGCACCAACAGCACGTCGGCGCTGGGCGCGTGACTGAGCTCGGGCCAGTAGTCCTGTTCGGCCAGCAGGGCCATGCCCAGCACCACAGAGTCCACGCACAGCAGGGCCCGCCCGCCTGGTCGTAGGACCCGGGCGACCTCGGCCACGGAGCCCTCCGTGGCCAGGTGCCGGGAGAGGACCCGGTTGTCGGCGATCACCCCGTCGAAGGAACCCTCCGCGAAGGAACGCAGGAACGCGGAGTCGCCGACCACGTGGCGCAGCCGACCCCGGCGGGCCGGCCGAGGCACCACCGCGGCCCGGCCGTTGACCAGGGTGAGCGGCCACCGTATCGCCGCGTCCACGGAGGGCAGGAGGGTGACCACGTCGTGCCCCGCGGCCACGGCGCGTGAGGTGCCTTGGAAGTCCGGACCGGAAAGGTCGAGCAGGCGGGAGGGCGTAGCCGGTAACCAGCGGCTGATCTGCGCCTCGGCGACGGCCCAGTAGAAACGCCAGTAGTCCGACAGTCGATCGGTGGTGGCGAACTGCGCCGCGGGCGATCGGGGACGATCGGAGGCCGGAGTCGGGGACGGTCGCACGTGCACTCCTCTCCCAATCCTTCAAGTGTCCTACCCGCACTCTGCCATGCCTCACCTTTACCGACGGGGCCAATCGTCGAACTTTCGAGGGCCGTCGGTCGTCGGCCCGGCGGAATCAGTGGACGGAGCCCGTTGTTGTCAACGAGACCTGACCGGAAAGTGCGGGTGCCCGGGGGTGTTCGCCGTATTCGTCACTCGCGAGGGAGGAACACGAGAACCATGCCGACTGCCGGCGCGTGCTTGGAGCGCGAGGAAGTGGTGTCGACGTCAGGCCACGTCGATGCGAGGGACCCGGGTGTGGGACCGTATCGTTTGGATATGGACACCCCACCAGGGACCAGCGCGAGGAGGCCGAAGGGCTTGGAACAGAGCCAGGAGACAGCCGAGGAACGGGACGAGCGGTTCGAGAGGGACGTGCTCCCCTTCCTCGACCAGCTCTACTCGGCGGCACTGCGCATGACCCGTAACCCGGCGGACGCGGAGGATCTGGTTCAGGAGACCTTCGCGAAGGCGTTCGGTTCCTTCCACCAGTTCAAGGAGGGGACCAACCTCAAGGCGTGGCTGTACCGCATCCTCACGAACACCTTCATCAACTCGTATCGGAAGAAGCAGCGGGAGCCGAAGCAGGCCGGTACCGAGGACGTCGAGGACTGGCAGCTCGCGCGGGCCGCGACCCACACCGCCGCGGGGCTGAAGTCCGCCGAGGCCGAGGCGCTCGAACACCTTCCCGACAGTGACGTCAAGCGCGCGCTGCAGGACCTTCCGGAGGACTTCCGTATCGCGGTCTACCTCGCCGACGTCGAGGGGTTCGCGTACAAGGAGGTCGCCGAGATCATGGGGACCCCCATCGGAACGGTCATGTCGCGTCTGCACAGGGGGCGGCGCCAGCTGCGCGGCCACCTTGAGGAGTACGCGGTGGACCGCGGGTTCCTCCCGGCGACGCGGGCGGCCGAGGCCGCCGGAGTGGGCGCCAATGGTTCTTCCGCCGGCGGGCGGACACAGAGCGGGTCGGATCGAGGAGATCGACGATGAGCGGCGGCCACGACAAACCTGAGAAGGACACCCCGTGCAGTGAGATGCTGGAGCAGATCTACGTCTACATCGACGGTGAGCTCGGCGAGGGTGACTGCGAACAGGTCCGTGAGCACTTGAGCGGATGCAACCCGTGCCTGGACGAGTACGGCCTGGAAGATGCCGTGAAGAAGCTCGTGGCCAAGCACTGCGGCTGCGATCCGGTCCCGCTGGACCTGAGGGACAAGGTGCTGGGTCGGTTGGCGCGCGCTCGTGAGGAGCAGTTGGCCCGGGAGGCGGGGGCCGCGGGTACCCCACCCGCCTGAGGGCTGGTCCGCTACTCGGCGAAGGCTGGAATTCCAGCCTTCGCCATTTTTTATGCCCGGATGAAGAACGATGATCTCTGCTCTATTTTGTTCTGTTCATATACATTTGTGCCGTTGTGTCATCTTGTCTCTCCTGGGTGTGGGGGTTTTGGTCACCGGGTGCCTTGTCGGATGGCCCAAGGCGTGGTCGACACGCCCGATCGGTTCGAGGTTATTTCGGTCGTGATCGAGTCGGAATGATTTTCCTGAGGTCCGAATCAGTGCACTTCGAGTGGTTACGGGGAGTAGTCATTACTGATGGGGTCTGGGGTGGGCTGTCCACGGATGGTCGAACCCTACGTGGATCGTCCGTGTCCGGACAAAAGCACACGGTTACGCTGGGTAGTCTTCTTGTATTGCTAATTGAATTAGTAATTCCACGCTTCGGAAGTCGATCTTCCGAAAGGGTCTTTCGGGCTGACCAGTTCGGGCTGTGGGTAATCATGTGGGTCTCGGGGCCCGTTAAACTGAAGGCCTTATCCAACGAATAGGGTAATTTGCGCGGCGTGCTCGGGGATGAGCGGGGCGTCGCCATGGGGAGAGGGGACAGCGATGTTCGCTGGCATGTACGTGGCTGCGATGTACGGAATTTTCATGGCTTCCGCTTTTACCGGATGGACCTGGTGGTAGAACAGAACCGGTGAAACCATGACAGTCCGGTCGTCGTCGGTGGGGGGTGAACGGGGGTGCGGGCTCTTCCAGGGGGCGCGCGTGTCTACGTAGGGATCATCGTTGTCTGCGCCGTGGCCATTGTGCTCATCGGTCCCTATCAAGGGATCGACACGGGGACTCTGGCGCTCATGGTGGTTCTCTTCGTGGTCGCGGAGTCGATCAGTACACACGTCCTCGTCGACGTCAAAGAGGCCGGCATCTCGCCCAGTTCGGCCGTGGCACTGGCCGCGGTCGTCCTGGTCGGTCCGGTCGGCGCGGCCGTCGTCGGGTTCTCGTGCGCCCTGGCCCTTCGCCGACAGGCCGTGGTCAAACGGGCCTTCAACGGAGCCCAGTACGCGATCGCGGGCTACGCGACCGGACACGTCTACCTTCTGCTCGGCGGGATCGTCGGGATACCGACCCAGTCGCACTTCCCCGGGATCGTGCTTCCGTACGTCGCGGCGGTCCTGACCTACACCGTGCTCAACTCGGCGCTCATCGCCATCCTCATGTGGTGCCTGGGCGCCACCCGACAGGTCTCGGGTCGTCGGCCCCAACGCTGGCGCCCCCTGGTCGCCCTGGAGCTCTCCTCCATCGGTTACCAGATGCTGGGCCTGGCGATCGCCGCGGTCTGGGGCGCGGTCGGTGTCGTCGCGACGCTGCTGATCCTGTTGCCGCTGTTCATCGCGCGATGGACCTTCGGGCAGCAGACCGCGGAGGCGCGTGCGCACGAGGCCACCCTGGCCACCCTGTGCCAGGCGGTGGAGACCAAGGACTACTACACCCGCGGGCACTGCATGCGTGTGGCCGAGGGGTCGGCCATGATCGCCGCCGAACTGGGCATGTCCGCCGAGCGGGTGCAGAAGATCCGGTACGCCGGGATGCTCCACGACATCGGCAAGCTCGGGGTCCCGACCAAGGTGATCCAAAAGACCGGCAAGCTCACCGACGACGAGTACGCCGCGATCAAGCTGCACCCGACCCGCGGCTACGAGATCGTCCGGGAGATCAGCTTCCTCGACGAGGCCCTCGCCGGTATCCGCCACCACCACGAACGGTTGGACGGGCGCGGGTACCCGATGGGTCTGGTCGGGATGGAGATCCCCGAGTCAGCCCGCATCATCAGCGTCGCCGACGTCTTCGACTGCCTGACCTCCACGCGGTCCTACCGCAAGGCCTGGTCGGTGGAGGAGGCCATCGTCGAACTCCGTCGGTGCGCGGGCACCCAGTTCGACCCCCGGATGGTCGAGGCCATGGTCCGCGCGGTCAGCCGCGAGGGTTGGCAGACCCCGGACATCACCGAACCTCCGGGCGGCCGCTACGGTTCCACCGAGAAGGCCGACTCCACTTCCGCCACCGGCGCACCCGTACCGGCCCCGGCGAAGAAGGGTGGTGGCACGGCCACGGTCGCCGAGTCCACCTCGGCCGGAGCCGTGACGGGTGGTCAGGACCGGTGATGACACAACAGCAGTCGGACGGACCCGCACCCGCGGGACCGGAGGGCGGTGGGCCCGAGGGCGGAGCCCTGGAGCACCAGCGTCGGCGCGAACCGCTCTGGCGCACCTCACGCCCCCTACGGGCCATGCTCGTGGCGGGGGTGGGCGCCGCGTCCCTGACCGCGTTGGTCGGTACCGCGGTCAACGGGGTCGTCGACCCGGAGGTCGCCCTGGCGTTCTGCCTGGTGATCGCCGCGGGCGAGCTGGCCAGGATCAACCTGCCCGGGCAGCGGGAGTCCGCGCCGATCGCGCTGTCCGGCGCGATCGCCTACGCGTACCTGATCAGTCTGGGCGGTGAGCCGGTCCACCACGGCGTCGGTCAGGTCGTGGCGGTGGTGGCCTTGGGCGTGGCCCTGGGTGAACTCCCGCACGTGGCCGTCGGGCGCAGTCCCCGGGTGGAGGGGGTCGCCCGCCGGGTGTTCACCGCCCTGCTGCTGGCCGCGGCCTTCCGGCCGTTGGCCGACCACCTGTCCTTGACCGAACCGTCGATCCTGCTCGCCCTGATCATGATCGGGCTGATCCTGGCGGCCTGGCTGGTGGACGTGGCGATCTCCGCGCTGCTACGGGCGGAACGACTGCGCACCCGCCTGTGGGTCGCGGCCGAGGACGAGGCCAGGGCCCAGGTCGCCACCGGTGTCGCGATCGCCTCCAGCGGTGTGCTCATAGCGTTGGCCTGCACCATCACCGGCCTGGTCGGCCTGCTGGTGTTCAGCGCCCCGCTGCTGGTCTCCCAGGTGGCCTTCCGTAGGCACGCCGAGGTGCGCCGCACCTACCTGGAGACCGTGCGGGCGCTGTCCCGGGTCACCGAGGTGGGCGGCTACGTCGAGAACGGACACTCCCGCAGGGTGAGCCGACTCGCCCACGGCATCGCCTGCGAGCTCGGTCTGGCCGAGCACGAACTGCTGGAGTTGGAGTACGCGGCGCTGATGCACGACATCGGCCAGCTGTCGTTGCGCGAACCCATCGCGGGAGGGGCCACCGTGCTGTCCTCGCCACGCGAGCAGCGTCGCATCGCCGAGTTGGGTTCGGCGATCATCCGGGAGACCGGTGTGCTGGACAACGTCGCCGAACTGGTCCGCCGCCAGTGCGAGCCGCTGGCCGGTGACGGCGACGAGGGCGTGCCCCCACTGGGCAGCCGCATCATCAAGGTCGCCAACGCCTTCGACGACCTCGTCGGTGACACGCGCGAGGACGAACGCCGCACCGCGGTGATCGAACGGCTGCGGATGGACACCGGAAGCGAGTACGACCCCCGCGTGGTCGACGCCCTGGGCCGAGTGCTCGCCCGCGGCTGACCCGTCAGCGGCGGGCGGCGGCCCGCAGCGTCCCTTCCAGGAGCTCCCGCTCGGCCTCGAAGGGGTAACGGGTGGGCACGACGTCGGCGGAGACGATCCAAGCGTCCCCGTCCCCGCCCTCGGCGATGATCCGTTCGGCCAGGTCCGCGATGCTCTCGGCCGACGACACCCGGTTGCCCAGCGCGCCCATGTCCATGTTCGGCAGGTGTTCCCGTACCGGGTCCAGGAGCGGGGTGTCGACGAACCCGGGGCAGAGGGCGTTGAAGGTGACCGGGTCGTCGGCGAAGGTCATCGACAGGGAGCGGACCAGGGCCAGGGCCGCGTGTTTGGTCGCCGAGTAGACCTCGGTGTGAGGTGAGTGGGACAACCCGGCGAAACTGACGGTGACGATGATCGAGGCGCCGGTCCGATGCCGCATCGAGGGCAGCGCCGCGTGCACCCCGTGGACGACCCCGTCCAGGTTCACCCCGACGGCCTGTCGGTAGTGCTCCAGCGAATAGGGGACGCCCATGTCGGTGAAGCTCTCACTCGGCCCGGTGATCCCCGCGTTCAGGTGCAGTACGTCCAGGCCGCCGTGTTCGTTCGTGGCGAGATCGACCACGGTACGGACCTGCTCGAAGTCGCGGACGTCGGTGCGTTGGAAACGGGCCCCCACCTCCTCCGCCAGCGCCGCTCCCGCTTCGGTGTCCACGTCGGCGATCACGACCCGGGCGCCGTCGGACGCGGCACGACGCACCAATGCCGCGCCGATACCGCCGGCTCCGCCGGTGACCAGGACACTCCTGCCCGTGTAAGCGCCCACCATCGAACTCCCCTCCGTCGCTTCCGGTCCTGGAACGAACCTAGGCGGCGGACCTTCCGGGCACCAGGGTGAGGGCACCACCATGCTCCGGGGCGGCAGCGACCCTTCCGGCGCCCGCCCGGGGGCGGTCAGTCCGTCGGGGGACGCAGGCGTGTGACGAACTTGTACCGGTCACCGCGGTAGAGCGAGCGCACCCACTCCACCGGGTGGCCGTCACCGTCGAAACTGTGCTGGCAGTGCAGGACCA
This sequence comes from Nocardiopsis sp. NPDC055879, assembly GCF_053615935.1. Lineage (NCBI taxonomy): Bacteria > Bacillati > Actinomycetota > Actinomycetes > Streptosporangiales > Nocardiopsidaceae > Nocardiopsis > Nocardiopsis sp. NPDC055879. Next base: position 73,455 of record NZ_JBSHCT010000007.1, on the reverse strand, counting down.
GTGGCAGGCCCACGTCCACACCGAGCAGCCGGGCCTCGTTCGGCGTCGCCAGCACGGTCTCGATGGACGCCTCCGCTTCCGCGAGGGACACCTCGTACGCGCTCGCCAGAGCCTCGTAGAGCGAGGCGTAGCGGTCGAGCTGCCTGCGCAGTCCGGGGAAGCGCCGCGCGGCCAGATGGGCGGTCTCCACGGCCATGGGTTCGCCGTTGGCCAAACGGAGCCGCTCGATCCGCAGCACACGACCGCCGGAGCGGATCGCCAGGAGCTCGGCGAGCTGGTCGTCGGCGTTGATGTAGCTGACGTCCAGGATGCGGGTGGCCGGGTGCAGGCCGTGGGCGCGCATCTCCTGGGTGTAGCTGGTCAACTGGAGGATCTGGGCGACCTTCGGCTTGGCGACGAATGTGCCCTTGCCCTGGATGCGCAGCAGGCGACCCTCGACCACCATCTCGGTCAGGGCCTGTCGCACGGTGGTGCGAGAGGTGCCGAACTGGGTGGCCAAGGCACGCTCCGGAGGGACGGGGTTGCCCGCCGGCATCGCCTCGATCAGCTCCAGCAACTGCTTCTTGACCTGGTAGTACTTGGGCACCCGGGGGTTGCCTTCCAATGCCCGCTGAACCGTCATCAGTCTCCTCCGCCGCGTCCAGTGTTCGCCACGCACATCCCGTGCCGTGATGGCCGGTGGCCGACCCTTCCGGCCGCCGATTGGTGTGGACCATTGGTCGAGTGCGTATCCCTTGAGTATGCACGGCTTCATGGGATGATTTGTGAGTGCCTCACCTCAGCGACCTCATTCGCCGTCACACGTCACTCAAACAGGCGGACCTGGAGTGGATCCACTCCCTGGTCTCGGACTGGCAACTCCTGGCCGACCTCTCCTTCGCGGACCTCGTGCTGTGGGTGCGTCTGCGCGAGGACGACGGCTGGGTGGCGATCGCCCAGATGCGACCCACCACCGGCCCGACCGCCTTCCAAGACGACCTGGTCGAGACCGTGCTGCGGGACGATATGACCGATGTCACCTCCCGTTCCGGGCTCAGGGTGGTCGGCCGCCGCGCCCTCATCGACCGGGCCTGGAGCGAGGGAAGGATCTGCCGGGACGGCGACCCCGACTGGTCCGGCGGGGTACCGGTGCGCGAGGAGACCATCCCGGTCCGTCGCCAGGGCAACCTCATCGCCGTCATCCAACGCAGCACCAACCTCAGTTCGGCGCGCACGCCCAGCCGGCTGGAGCTCACCTACCTGCAGAGCGCCGGCGACCTGGCACAGATGATCGCCGAGGGAGCCTTTCCGTTCAGCGACCAGGGACCGCTCATGGTGCGCTCCCCGAGGGTCGGCGACGGTCTGCTACGACTGGACCAGAACGGGGAGGTGGTCTACGCCAGCCCCAACGCGCTGTCCGCCTACCGACGCCTGGGCCTGACCGCCGACCTGGTCGGAGCCCGCCTGGACCGCACCACCCTGGAACTGGCCGCGCAGGGCGAGGCCCGCGACGAGAACCTCACCTACACCGCCAGCGGACGCGCGCCGCAGGAGGCAGAGGTGGAGGCACGCGGCGTCACCGTCCAACTGCGGGCCATTCCGCTGATCATCGACGGGGTGCGCATAGGGGCCCTGGTGATGATCCGAGACGTCACCGAGCTGCGTCGGCGCGAGCGCGAGCTCATGACCAAGGACGCCACCATCCGGGAGATCCACCACCGGGTGAAGAACAACCTGCAGACCGTGGCGGCGCTGCTGCGTCTGCAGTCCAGGCGCCTGGACGTGCCGGAGGCGCGGGCCGCGCTGGACGAGGCCGTGGGCAGGGTGGGCTCGATCGCGATCGTGCACGAGATGCTCTCGCACACACCCGACGAGGTCGTGGACTTCGACGACATCGCCGACCGGGTCATGCAGATGGCGGCGGAGGTGTCCTCCACCGGCGAGGTGGTGGTCCCGCGCCGGATCGGTGGGTTCGGCCTGTTGAACGCACTGGTGGCGACGCCACTGTCGATGGTGCTGGCCGAACTGGTGCAGAACGCGGTGGAACACGGGTTGGGGCAGGGGCCGGGCAAGATCGAGGTGCGGGTACAGCGCTTCGACACCGGACCCGGGTTCCCCGGGCCGAGCAGCCTGGAGCTGGCCGTCTCCGATGACGGTGGGGGCCTGCCGGAGGACTTCGACCTGGAGGGCGCCACGAGTCTGGGTCTGCAGATCGTGCGCACCCTGATCGTGGGCGAACTCGGTGGCACCTTGGCGATCAAGCCGAAGGAGAGCGGCGGCACTGAGATCGCGATCAGCCTGCCGCTGGAACATCCCGAGGGCGCGCTCCCCTAGAGGTCAGGGGGAGATGGGGCGGGGCAGGCGAGTGGGGTTCTGCTCCCGTACGGGCTCAGGGGGTGTGGTCCCGTCGGAGGCGCGCCGGTCCCCGCCCGCGCCGGCGGGGGATCGTTCGGCGTCGTTCGTCGTTCGAAGGGGAGGTCCCGGGAAGGGACGCGATTCAGTGGCTACGGGCCATGGTGCGCTGCGTGGAGCCACTGCGCTTGCGCATCCGGCGGCGTTCCTCCTCGGAGGTGCCACCCCAGACCCCGCCGTCCTGGCCGCTCTCCAGTGCCCACTTGAGGCAGGCGGAGCTCACCGGACAGCGTTGACAGACGGATTTGGCCTCCTCGATCTGGATCAGTGCGGGCCCGAAGTCGCCGATGGGGAAGAAGAGTTCGGGGTCTTCGTCACGGCAGGCTGCGTCATGGCGCCAGTCCATGCGGTCCACTCCTCACAGATTGTGAAGCTTTTCACGATCGCTGTGCAAGGGCACCCGGCGAGAGGCTCAGCGGAAACGGGTCTCCGGCCGGGAGGGTCGGGCCTTCATCCCACGGTCATGTGGGAAGGGCTCGTATTAACTCGCCCGTAACTCGCGGCGATATCTTGAGCGTGACAGGATCACGACAGGCACGCAAGAGTTCCCGAGGTCAAAGGTCCTGATCGACGTGTCGGGTGCGTCACAGTCGGTCGGAATGGCTTCATTCGCCGGAATTAACAGAAGATTCGTAATGCCTTCGGTACCGACTGGAAGTTGACCTCTTCACGCTCTCCCAGGTATTCACCGTCGATTTGGAAGGCCCTCGGGTGGTTCGACGTGATCCGCAGTGAACCCTGGTCGTGCCAGGTCACGTAGCCTTCGCCCCGTCCGGGAAGACCTTTGGGCAGGAACATTTGCGAAAGCACCCAGCCGGTCAACCAGTACGAGGAGCGGGTCAGCGCGAAAGCGTCCAGACCCAGCTCGAAACGGGAGGACGGGGTCGGTTGAAGCGGTAGGGAACCCGCGTACGTCCATGGTGTGGTGTTGGTGACCAGGGCGAAATAGACGTCCCCCAGCGACCTTCCGTCGGTCGACACGGTAAGTGACGGGTCGCGTATATCCCCACCGAAGAACAGCTTTACCGCGACCTCCGCGTACAAGGCGGGAGTGGCCTTCCGGCCGTTCTCTCGCTCGTGCTCCACCTGCTGCACCACGTCGGCGTCCCACCCGAAACCGGCACAGAACGTGAAGTAGCGGTCGTCCAGGTGGCTGGTGATCCGGCCCAGGTTGACCTCGCGCTCACGGCCGGAACGGATCGCGGCGAGGATCTGCCCGGTCGCCTCCACCGGGTCTCCGGAGACCCCCAAGGCGCGGATGAACACGTTGGCGCTACCCCCGGGGATGACCGCGTAACTGGGGCGCTTCCGCTCGGGTACGGCCAGGAGCCCATTGACGACCTCGTTGACGGTCCCGTCGCCGCCCAGGCTCAGCACCAGCCCGAAACCGCCATCGGCGGCGTCTCGCGCCAACTTCTGGGCATGGTCGCGGTAGGAGGTCTCCACGACGGTGACGTCCAGTTCCGACCTCAACGCGCCCAGGATCACCTCGCGGGTGCGATCGGTGGTCGTGGTCGCTTTGGGGTTCACGATGAAGAGGGCACGCACCCGGCCAGTGTAGGGGGTCGAGGATACGGAGGGCCGTGCCAGGGGCGAGGCCGGGGAGGGCGGTGGACCCGTATAGGTTTGACGCGTGTCTTCGCGTCCCATCACTCTCATCATCGCCGCCGCGCTGGAGGCCCTGATCGGGCTGGTCGCGGCCGTCGGCGGCCTCTACAGCCTGTACACGGCGATCGCCGGTGAGGCCACCGACGTGACCTCCTCCGCGATCCCGCTCACCGTCATCGGCCTGGGCGTCGGTGGTCTGTTGATCTTCGTCGCCCGCGGACTGCTGCGGCTGCGCGAGTGGTCGCGCACCCCGGTGGTGGTCACCCAGCTGTTCCTGGCGGTGGTGGCGTACTACATGTTCACCGGCGAGCAGTACGTGATCGGCGGGGTCATGCTCGGCACGGCCGTCATCGCGGCCGCCGCCGTCCTGGCACCGCCCACGACCGCCGCGTTGTACCCCGACCAGACACCGCCCGGTCGTACCGGGCGCAAGTAGTGGCGAGGTGGTGTTCGGGCGCCTGAGGCGGGTGGAACCCGCCGGCGCCCGAACGACCGTTAATCGTCGGTGGTGAGTGCCTGGCGCAGCTGGGCCAGGGTCCGCGCCAACAGACGGGACACGTGCATCTGCGAGATCCCCAGTTCCTGGGCGATCTGTGACTGGGTCATGTTGCCGAAGAAGCGCAGCAGCAGGATCCGCTTCTCCCTGGGCGGGAGCTGCTCCAAGAGCGGCTTCAACGACTCCCGGTACTCCACGCCCTCCAGCGACTCGTCCACGATGCCGAGCGAGTCCGCGACGGCGGGTGCGTCCTCGTCACCGCTGTCGGGGGCGTCGAGCGACACCGTCGAGTAGGCGTTGGCGGACTCCAGGCCCTCCAGCACCTCCTCCTCGGTCATCTGCAGGTGCTGGGCCAACTCCGCGACGGTGGGAGAGCGCCCCTCCCGCTGGGAGAGGTCGCTGACCGCCTTGGTCAGCGAGAGCTTCAGCTCCTGGAGGCGACGGGGAACCCGGACCGCCCAGCCCTTGTCCCGGAAGTGGCGCTTGATCTCACCGACGATCGTCGGGGTGGCGTAGGTGGAGAACTCCACCCCGCGCTCCAGATCGAATCTGTCGATGGACTTGATGAGTCCGATCGTGGCCACCTGGGTGAGGTCGTCCAACCACTCACCACGGTTACGGAACCGGCGGGCCAGGTACTCCACCAACGGCAGGTGGAGCTCCACCAGTTCGTCACGTATGGAGCGCCGCTCGGGCGAGTCCGCGTCGAGTTCGTTAAGGCGCTCGAACAACGCTCTCGCGCGCGCCCGGTCGGGCACCGCGTGCTCGGTCTTCGCTGTCAGAGCGGGCCCCCTTTCGCTCACGCCGGCTCCAGCGTGCCGCGACGTTTGTACAGGACGATGTAGACGCGATCGTCCGGTCCGACCCCCGCGTCCACGTCCCCCGCCAACGCGGACAGGACGGTCCACGCGAAGGTGTCGCGGGCCGGAAGGCGCCCGTCCGCGGTCAGCACCGAGACGGAGATGCGCATCCCATCCGGGGTGAGTTCGAATTCCGTGGTCAGTTCCGTGCCGGGCAGCGCCTGGGAGAGGAGCATCGCGCAGGCCTCGTCGACACCGATCCTCAGGTCCTCGATCTCGTCGAGGGTGAAGTCGAGTCGCGCGGCCAAGCCGGCCGTGGCCGTCCGCAGCACCGACAGATAGGCACTGTCGGCTGGCATGTTGACGGTGACGGCGTCGCGTACACCGGTGGCGTCGGCCGTGGGCACGGCGGTTTCTTCGGTCACGTCCCTCCTTCGGGGGGCGAGGTTGCCGCTTGAATGCAATGTATCTCGTTTCACCCTGCCACTGACGCAGGGAAGTGAGATCGTGTCCGGCGGGTGATGGCCGAACCCGAGACGAATGGTCGGACTCAGGTCCGCGCGGAACCCACAGCGACCAGCGCGTCGCCGTCCAGACGACGGACCGTCCACTCGTCCATGGGTGTGGAGCCCAACGACTCGTAGAACCCGATCGCGGGGGTGTTCCAGTCCAACACCGACCACTCCAGGCGTGTGTAACCACGTTCCACGCAGATCCTCGCGAGGTTGCGCAACAGGGCACCGCCGTACCCGTGGCCGCGCATCTCGGGTCGTACGTACAGGTCCTCCAGGTAGATCCCGTGCCTGCCGGTCCAGGTGGAGTAGTTGAGGAACCACAGGGCGAACCCCGCCGACACGACGGTGCCGTCGGCGTTCTCGTGCTCCACGAGGTGCGCGTACACCGCCGCGTCCGGGCCGAACAGCGCCCGGTGGAGGTCGTCCTCCGTCGCCACCGCCGCCTCGGGTTCCTTTTCGTATTCGGCGAGTTCACCGATCATCCGGTTGATGACGGGAACGTCTTCGGGGCGGGCGGGACGGATCATCGGACCACCTCGGGCGAGTCGGGGACGGCGGATGTTCCCAGGGTATGCGTCCGACGTAAGGGGAATGTGGGGCCGATGATCGGCGCGTGGTGATTGAGGTGCCCGCGTACCGCTCAGTGCGGTCGGTGCGCCACCACGCGTTCCACCAGTCCGAAGAACAGCCGGTCGTGGTGGCCCACCTCGAAACCGACCTCCCCGGCGACCTCCCGGGGGAGCCTGCGCGGGTGTTCGCGTCGGCGCTCCCGCAGCAGCAATGGCATCCGCGTGTACTCGATGTGGTCGACCAGGAGCAGCCGGCCGCCGGGTACCAGGACGCGGTGCATCTCCCGTAGGGCCCGTTCCTGGTCGGGGATGGTGCACAGGGAGAGCGTGCACACCACGGTCTCGAAGGAACGGTCGGCGAAGGTCATGTCCTGCGCGTCGCCCTCCACCAGGGTGATGGATCGTTCCAGGCCATCGGCCTTCTCCCGGGCCTTGGCGAGCATCGCGGGGCTCAGGTCCAACCCGGTGAGTTCCACCTGGGGCGGGTAGTACCGCAGGTTCCGCCCGGTCCCCACGGCCACCTCCAGGGTGCGCCCGCGCGCGCCGGTGCACAAGAGCTCCCTGGTGTCGCGGATGGCCACGTGTTCGCAGTGGCCTCCGAGGTCGTATCGGCCCGCGCGGTGCTCCCAGAGCCGACGTGTCTTTTCCGTACGCGAGTCCATGCCTCTCCCCGGGACAGGTTCGGGGTGCCCCTGGGAAAAGACTCTGGGACCGGGAGGCCGGCCGGTCAAGGGGTGAGGCGGGGTGTTTCCCGATCACCCCGAACCCACGTGCGGTTTCGGGTGGATACGGTCCGGTTCCGGCCGTGGGCGTGTGGAACCGATTCGATGAGGTAAGGGCCGCGGGGCCCGCACACCACTGGTGTACGGACCCCGCGGGTGGATTACTGGATCACCTTGGACAGGAACGCGCGGGTGCGTTCGTGTTGTGGGTTCGAGAGCACCTCGGCGGGCGTCCCCGTCTCCACCACGGCGCCGTCGTCCATGAAGACCAGCGAGTCGCCCACCTCGCGGGCGAAGCCCATCTCGTGCGTGACGACCACCATGGTCATGCCACCCCTGGCCAGGTCGCGCATGACGTCCAGGACCTCGCCGACCAGCTCCGGGTCCAGCGCGCTGGTGGGCTCGTCGAAGAGCATCAACGACGGTTCCATGGCCAGCGCGCGGGCGATCGCCACACGCTGCTGCTGGCCACCGGAGAGCTGTTCGGGGTAGGCGTTGGCCTTGTCCGGCAGACCCACCCGCTCCAACAGTTCCATGGCCCGCTCGGTGGCCTGGGCCTTCGGGGTGCGCTTGACCTGCGTCGGCGCCTCGATGACGTTGCCGAGCACGGTCAGGTGCGGGAACAGGTTGAACCGCTGGAAGACCATCCCGATGTCGCTGCGCTGGGCCGCGATCTCGCTGTCCCGCAGCTCGTAGAGGCGCCCGCGCCTTTGCCGGTATCCCATCAGCTCACCATTGACCCACAGACGGCCGGCGGTGAGCTTCTCCAGGTGGTTGACGCAGCGCAGGAAGGTGGACTTGCCCGACCCCGAGGGGCCGACCACGCACATCACCTCGCCACGTCGGACCTCCAGGTCGATGCCCTTGAGGACCTCCAGGCGACCGAAGCTCTTGCGCACGTCCTCGGCGACGACGAGCGCGTCGGAGGGTGGTGCGTCGGCGGTCTCTACGGCCACGTCGTCAGCGGGCATGCGGTTCTCCTCGGCCATCAGTGCCTCCCTCCGACGATGTGGTTCTCGACGCCGCGCTCACTGCGGCTGAACCTGCGCTCGATGAAGTACTGGCCGACCATGAGGACGCTGGTGATCGCCAGGTACCACAGGCAGGCCGCCACCAGCATCGGGAAGATCTGGTAGGTGCGGGTTCCGATGGCCTGGAGCTGGTAGAAGAGCTCGATGGTCACCGGCACGTACGCCAACAGGGCGGTGTCCTTGAGCATGGCGATGGTCTCGTTGCCCGTGGGCGGGATGACCACCCGCATCGCCTGCGGCAGCGTGATGCGCCGCATGATCTTGCTTCGGCCCATACCGAGGGCCTGGGCGGCCTCGGTCTGGCCCTTGTTCACCGACTGCAGGCCGGCGCGGATGATCTCGGCCATGTAGGCGCCCTCGGACAGCGCCAGGGCGAGCAGACCGGCCATGTAGCCGCTCAGGAGGGTGCGGACGTCGATCTCGAAGAACCGGGCGTCGCCCTCCAGGCCCAGCATGGGCATCCAGTAGTTGTCGAAGGGGAGCCCGACGTGGATGGTCGAGTACAGGATGGCGATGTTGCCGAAGAGCACGGCCAGGACCAACCGGGGCACACCGCGGAAGAACCAGGTGTACAGCCAGGCGACCGACACCAGGACCGGGTTCCCGGACAGACGCATCACCGCCAGCACGACGCCCAGCAGGATGCCGATGACCATGGACAGGATGGTGGCGCTGAGGGTCACCCAGACACCGTTCACGACCGGGTCCGAGAACATGTGCTCGAACATGAACGGCCAGTTGAACGCGGGGTTCGTGATCAGCATGTTCACGAACATCGCGGCGAGGACCAGCACGACCCCGGCGGCGACCCAACGTTCCGGGTAGCGGACGGGGACTGCGGAGATCGGGTCGGCCGGTCGGCCCGGGGTCGGTTCCTTCGACCCCGGATCGTCCGCCGATGCACTCGGTGACGTCACGGATCAGACTTTCGCTAGTGGCGGGCGAACAGGGCGGGCGGTCGTCGTGACCGGAACGGGCGCCCGGACACGTTCTGATGAAACGGCCGCACGCCGGCCCTGGTGAGCTCGGCGTGCGGTGGTGCGACGCTGGGGGACCCGGTGGGGCTATTCGTCGACGGAGGGGTTGACCTCGGAGGTCTCGACGGCACCGACCTCGATGCCCCACTCCTCCAGGACGTTCCCGTAGGTGCCGTCCTCGATGATGGAGTTGAACCCGGCGGCCAGGGCATCGGCCATCTCGGTGTCGTCCTTGGGGGTGATGACGCCGTAGGGCGCGGCCGAGTACTGCTCGTCGATGAATTCGAGCTGGTCGCCGGTCTCCTGCAGGGCGAACAGGGAGGTGGGCAGGTCGGCCAGGGACGCGTCGTTGAGTCCGGAGACCACGCTGGAGGTCGCCAGCGGCTGGTTCTGGAACTTCTCGATGGTGATGGCCTCTTCGCCCGCCTCGACGCAGGCGTCGCTACGGGCCTCGATGTCGGTGTCGTGCGTGGTGCCGGTCTGCACGGCGATGCGCATACCGCAGGCGTTGTCGGGGTCGACCCCTTCGGGGTTCCCGGCGAGGCCGAACCACTGCGTCCCGGAGGAGAAGTAGCTCACCATGTTGACGGCCTCCATGCGCTCCTCCGTGATGGTGAAGGAGGAGGCGCCGAGGTCGTAGTTGCCGCTGTCGACGCCGATGATGATGGAGTCGAAGTTGGCGGGGACCCACTCGACTTCGAGGCCGAGCTTGTTCAGGGCGGCCGTCACCAGGTCCACGTTGAAGCCGAGGACGGTCTCGCCGTCCTCGTCCAGGTACTCGCCGGGCGCGTACTCGGCTTCGACACCGATGCTGACGACGCCGGCCTCGGCGATGTCGTCGGGGAGCAACGCGGCGAGTTCCTCGTCGACGGAGACCTCCGGCGCTTCGGGGGCGGCTTCGTCCTCGGCGCCGTCACCATCGCCACACGCGGAAAGGGTCAGGACACCCACTGCGGCGAGGGCGGTGAAGTAGGGGAGGGACTTGCGCAGGGGCATGTGAGGTCTCCTTCAAGGGCACGAATCATGCCTGCTCGGAGGCCTGTTCGCGGATCCGTTCCGCAGGCCTGGAACGACAACACGGACATTATGCTGCATAGTGCTTTAAGTCGGTAGCACTCCATCCTGACGCCCCGCGATTTTCCCGCGGTCACCGTTGTGAGAGGATTGCGTAACGGGTCATCCCCGTGAGATGCGGACGCGCTGTACTCGTATAAGAGTCCGGCGAAGACTGTCCCTTCCGGCGAACACCACCGGTCATGGCCGACCGGCGCCGTGGAGGGTTCCCCTAGCACCCTTACGTCTTCGCGCGCGATCCGTCGACCATCGTCCTCGTCATGGCCGACGCGGACGTAGAAGCAGACCGAGGGGTTTGAGTAGTGACCACCTTTACTTCGCGTACCCAGGACACGTCCGAGCTGGACAAGGATCCGGCCTTCGCCATGCATCGCGGTGGCAAGCTCCATGTCACCTCCTCCGTGGACGTCAGCGACCACGAGGGACTCTCCCTGGCCTACACACCGGGTGTCGCCCGCGTCTGCGACGCGATCGCCGAGAACGCCGAGTTGGTCGAGACCTACACCTGGAAGAGCAACCTGGTCGCCGTCGTCACCGACGGCACCGCGGTCCTGGGCCTGGGCAACATCGGGCCGGAGGCCTCGCTGCCGGTCATGGAGGGCAAGTCGCTGCTGTTCAAGCAGTTCGGCGACGTCGACTCCGTGCCGATCGCCCTCAACTGCACCGGCGTCGACGAGATCGTCGAGACCGTCGTGCGCATGTCACCGTCCTTCGGTGGCGTCAACCTGGAGGACATCTCCGCTCCGCGCTGCTTCGAGATCGAGGACAAGCTGCGTGAGCGCCTGGACATCCCGGTCTTCCACGACGACCAGCACGGTACCGCCATCGTGACCGTCGCCGCGCTGCACAACGCGGCCCGCCTCACCGGCCGTACCCTGGCCGACCTGCGGGTCGTCGTCTCCGGTGCGGGCGCCGCCGGCGTCGCCGTCACCAAGATGCTCGTCGACGGAGGCATCGGCGACATCGCCGTCGCCGACTCCAAGGGCATGATCCACGAAGGCCGGGAGAGCCTGACCTCGGTCAAGCGGGAACTGGCCGCCATCAGCAACAAGGCCGGTCTGAAGGGCTCCATCGAGAGCGCGCTGGAGGGCGCCGACGTGTTCGTCGGCCTGTCCGCCGGTGAGGTCCCCGAGTCGGTCGTGGCCACCATGGCCGACGACGCCATCGTCTTCGCCATGGCCAACCCCAACCCGGAGATCCACCCGGACGTGGCCCGCAAGCACGCGAGCGTCGTCGCCACCGGGCGCAGCGACTTCCCGAACCAGATCAACAACGTCCTGGCCTTCCCCGGCGTGTTCCGGGGCGCCCTCGACGTCCAGGCCCGCGACATCACCGAGAACATGAAGCTGGCCGCCGCCAAGGCCATCGCCGACCTCGTCGGTGACGACCTGAGCGCCGACTACGTCATCCCCAGCACGTTCGACGAGCGCGTGGTCCCGGCGGTCTCCGCCGCGGTCGCCGCTCAGGCCCGTGCGGACGGCGTCGCCCGCCGTTGATGGAGTTCCAGGGCCCGTGCGATCGTCTCGATCGCTCGGGCCCTTTTTCGTGCCGGGGTGGGGTCGAGGCCACCACCCAGGGGGGAGTACGGACACCCCGGTTCGGGGGGACCGGCGTAGTGCGCCGTGACGGGGCGCACTCGTAGGTTTTCGAGGACTGGAACCACGCCGTTCGAACGGCCTCAGACCCCTGGGACACCCCTCATGGAACCGACCTCCCCGACCACGCGCGAGCCCCGAAGAACCGGTGGACGGATCGCGATGGCCCTGGCCGTGGTGATCGCCGCCGTTGGAGCGGTGACCCTGATCCCGCGGCCCTACGAACTCGACGACCGGGTCGAGGGCGACCGTGAGGTCGCGGCGTCGGTCCGGGAGGGGATCGGCGACACCACCGGCTACCACGGGCTGTCCGTGGCCCTCGTCGAACCCGACCCCGAGGGCGGGTACCACGTCCGCTCGGCGGGGCTGGGCTCGGTCGGCGACGAGGGAGAACAGGTGGACGAGGACACCCCCTTCGGGTCCGCGTCGGTGGCCAAGGTGCTGCCCGGGATGCTGCTCGCCGACATGATCGACCAGGGCGAACTCGATCTGGACACCAGGGTGGGGGAACTGCTGCCGGAACTGGACCCGGCCGATCCCGCCATCGCCGACATCACCGTCGAGGAACTGGCCACCCACACCTCGGGGCTGTCACGTGAGGAGACGACCCTGCCCCAGACCCTCTGGCAGTTCGTCGCCAAACGCCACCCCGACCCGGCGGGTTCGGTCGACGACTTCCTCGCGGAGGTGGCCGCGCAGGCCCGCGTCGACCCCGAACTACGGGGAAGCAACGTCTACTCCAACACCGGCTTCGGTCTATTGGGGCACGCGCTGGCGGCCCGCGCCGGGATCGACTACGCCGCCCTGGTCCGCGAACGCCTCCTGGAACCCCTGGGCATGGAGCACACCCGAGTGTGGTCCGACCAGGCCGGTTCCGACCCCGTCGTGCACGACGCCGACCGTGGGTGGCCCATCGAACTGGACCGCACGGTCGCGTCCGGTCCCTCGGGTGGGGTGACCACGACGGCGGGTGACCTCGGGCTGCTCCTCGCGGCGATGATGGACGACTCGGCGCCGGGAGCCGGCGCGGCCGAACCCGTGGCCGCGGGCGACGTGGCCCGCCGGGAACAGGGACTGGGCTGGTACGTGGAGACCCTCGGCGGTCGGGAGATCACCGCGCACGGAGGGAACGCCACCACCAACGGCCACACCGCCTGGATCGGCTACTCCGGTGACCGGGGAGCCGTGGTCCTGTCGAACACGCACCGGTACAGCGAGGACATCGGCATCCGACTGCTCGGGGTCGACGAACCCAGTCCGGACAACGTGGCGGGGGAGCGGTTGTACGCCACCGTGACGGCGATCCTGGCACTGCTGCCCGGGGCCCTGTTCCTGGGCTTCGCCGCCCGGCGCCGCCCCTGGCGGATGACGCGTCGACCCACGGACCGGGTGGGCCTGGTCGCCTACGGGACGCTCACGGTCGCGCTGCTCGGGTACGTCCACCTCGCCGGTTTCTGGCACCTGGTCTCCCCGTGGGCGTGGGCGGCCGGGGTGTTCCTGACCGTGGCCGCGGCCGTGGTCGGGGCCCGAAGATGGTCGGACCTGCCCACCACCAGGGGTGGCCTGCCCTGGCCCAGATGGGCGCTGACCGGCCTCGTCGCCTTCGCCGGCCTGGCGCTCCTGGTGGGTCTGGCCACGCTCTGACACCGTGCGCCGTCGGGACGATCACATCAGCTCCGCGGGTGAGTCGAACTCCTCCTTCAGGAGGTCGAACGCCCGGCGCAGGTCGGCCAGGGCGGCGTCCGGGGTGTCACCCTCGCCACGAGTGGCCGCCCCCGAAGGCAGACGAGCGTGGGCACTCCACACGCCGTCCGCGTCCTGCTCGATCGTGTACGGAACCAGCACCGCTTCTTCCTTCTGGATCGGATGATTCGACGAGGGGCCCGGGAGACCACGCCCCCGTGTGGTCTCCCGGGCCTCCTCCGGCGTCGACTCAGTCGCGCCGTTCCTGGTCCTCGCCGGTGGCGGTGGACCAGGAATCACCGCCCGAGGGCGGCATCGGTCGAGCCTTCGGCTCCTCCGAGGGGCCCGCGTCCCCCGGTTCGGACCCTTGGCCGGTGGGTCCCTCGGTGGACTCCCCACCCTTGTCCGACGTCGGTTCGGACCCCTCGCGTTCCCCCTCGGCCGGCCCCCACCGGCCCAGGTCGCGGCGGATCACCTCGACCGTGTCGTCGAGGATGCGTCGCAGGTCGTTCGCGGCGGACCCGCCGACCTGACCGGCGCCCCGGAGCATGTCCCGAACGCGCACGGAGAAGTCCTTCAGGGCGTGTTCGAACTCGGACCCCTCGTGCCCGGTCTCCTTACGCCCCGCCTCGTCACGCCGGGCGTCGTCGTGTTCGGACCCTTCCCCCGAGCCCTCACCACGACGTTCGGAGTCGGTGCGACCCCAGGCGGCACCGAACGCCCCGCCGAAGCCCTGGGCGAACCGATCCCACTCACGGGCCCACATTCCGCCGTCCCCACAGTCCCGGGCGCGGTCCCGCTCGCGACGGTCCTGGTCCTCCTCGTCCTCGGGGGCCTTGGTCCCCTCGGCGCGTTCGGCCCCCTCACGGCGGGTGCCGCCCGCGGTGAACTTCAGTTCGTCGCGCAGGGAGCTGATGGTGGCGCGCACGTCCTGCTTGACCGCGCGGGCGATGTCGCGCACCGAGTCGGTGATCTCCCGCTCCAGGTCGTCCAGGTCGCTCTCGCGGGCGCGCAGCTCCTCACGTCCCTTGTCGGTGAGGCTGTACACCTTGCGGCCGCCCTCCTCGGTGTGGGTGACCAGACCCTCCTCCTCCAACCGGGCGAGCCGAGGGTAGATGGTGCCGGGAGAGGGCGAGTACACGCCAAGGAAACGGTCGCGCAGCAGGCTGATGATCTCGTAGCCGTGGCGCGGGCTCTCGTCGAGCAGCTTGAGCAGGTACAGGCGCAGTCTGCCGTGGCCGAAGATGGTGCTCATGAGGCCCCCTCTGGGATCGCGGCCGGAGCCTCGGGCGCACGACGCAGCAGCGCGGTTCGACCGGACACGGTGTTGACACTGATGGCGGCGGGGTCCACACCCATGCCGATCTTCCCGCTCAGGGTGTTGCGGGCCGGCGCGGTGTTGCGGTCCAATCCGAAGTCGGAGTCGACCCCACCGGTCATGGTGCGCAACTCGACGTTGGCGGAGCTCTCCGCGGGGACCCGCAGGGCCACCTCGCCGGACACGGTCGTCACCCGCACACGAGCCGAGGCCGAGAGGTCGGTGTCGACCAGGACCGATCCGGAGACGGTCTTGGCCCGCAGCCCGGAGAGGCGGCCGCCGGCCACGGCCAACTGCCCGGTGGCGCTGTTGAAGCCCAGGGTGCCGCCCGGCCCGCGTACCGAGGCGCTGCCGTCGGCGGTGTTCAGGTCGGTCTCACCCGAGACCTCGTCCAGGGTGATCTCGCCGGTGGCGGTCCTGATCTTGGTGCGGGCGCTGAGCCCGGCCGCCACCACGGGCGCGGTGGCCGTGGACACCTCCACCGGGCAGTCCCGGGGGACCCTCAGGTTCACGGTGACCCGACGCGAGTGCATGTTCTTGTAGCCGGTCAGCTGGAGGGGCTTGAGCCGGTCGAGGAACCCCTGACCGGTCAGGTCCCGGTAGTGGATGGTGAGGATCCCGGCTTCCTGGGTGACCTCCAGGGGCTCGCCCTCGATGTCGGTGATCTCGAAGGTCACCGGGTCGTCGGTGGGAATGATGTTGACCTGTCCGCCGACGATTCGCACCTTCAGGGCGACGATGCCGTCCAAGGTGTGCGTCATCGGACTGTCGATGGTCCAACTTGCCATCGTGAACCCTTCCGTTCGCTCTCGATGTCTTCACGATATGTCGCGTCTTCGGCGAACTCAAGATATGTCGTGGATTTCGGGGGTCGAATCGGGGGAACCTCGGGGACGACCCCGAGCCCGGCGTGCGCGGGCCCACCCACCGGATCGACCCCGGACACAAGCGAGGGGCCCGGGTCCACGTGGACCCGGGCCCCTCGGCCGGTACATCGCTCAGCGCGATGCCTCGTCGCTACTCCTCCTCGTCGTCCAGCCGGGCCAACCAGGTGGCCAGCCGTTCGACGGGCGTCTCGAACTCGGGGTTGACGTCGGTGAACACCCGCAGCTGCTCGGCGAGCCAGGCGAAGCTGACCTCCTCGTCGCCGCGGCGGTTCTCCAACTCCTCGATTCCTCGATCGGTGAAGTACATGGTTCTTCCGTCGCTATTCCGCGGGTGGGAAGACCGTGTCCACCAGGGCACGCTGCTCGGCCTCGTGACGCTTGGCCGAACCGGCCGCGGGCGCGGAGGAGGCCGGACGCGAGATCCGGGTGAACGGGCGGTCGAGCTGCTCGGAGAAGACCAGCGCGACGAAGGGCCACGGGCCCATGTTCGCCGGCTCCTCCTGGACCCACAGGACCTCGCCCGAGTTCGGGTAGGCCTTGAGCTGCTCGCGGATCTCCTCGATCGGCAGCGGGTACAGCCGCTCCGCGCGGATGATCGCGGTGTGCTTGTCCCCGCTCTTGCGGCGAGCCGCGTCCAGGTCGTAGTAGATCTTGCCGGAGCAGATGACCACACGACGGACCTTCTCCGGCGCGATCGAGTCGTCCCCGATCAGCGGCTGGAAGGAGCCCGAGGTGAAGTCCTGGGCGGCCGAGGTCGCGGTCTTCAGACGCAGCAGCGACTTGGGCGTGAACACCACGAGCGGGCGCTCCAGCGGCGACTTGGCCTGCCAACGCAGCAGGTGGAAGTAGCTCGCCGGGGTGCTCGGCATCGCGACGGTCATGTTCTCCTGCGCGCACGACTGGAGGAACCGCTCGATGCGGGCCGAGGAGTGGTCCGGGCCCTGGCCCTCGTAGCCGTGCGGCAGCAGCATGGTGACGCTGGAGCGCTGGCCCCACTTCTGCTCGCCCGCGCTGATGTACTCGTCGATGATGGTCTGCGCGCCGTTGACGAAGTCACCGAACTGCGCCTCCCACATCACCAGGGAGCCCGGACGGGTCAGCGAGTAGCCGTACTCGAAGCCCAGCGCCGCGTACTCGCTCAGCAGCGAGTCGTAGGCGAGGAACTTCGTGGTGCCGTTGTCGAAGCTCTTCAGCGGCGTGTGGGTCTCGCCGGTGTCGCGGTCCATCAACGTGGCGTGACGCTGACCGAAGGTGCCGCGGCGACTGTCCTGACCGACCAGACGGACCGGGTGGTCGTCCAGCAGCAGCGACCCGAAGGCCAGCAGCTCACCGGTGGCCCAGTCGATCGCGTCGTTCTCGACCATGGTCGCGCGACGGGACAGCTGCGGGGCCAGACGCGGGTGCGGCTTGAAGTCCTCGGGCAGGTTCACCTGGGTGTCGATGACCCGCTTGACGGTCTCCGAGGAGATCGCCGTCTCCACCTTGGAGTGGTCCAGACGGGACTCGGTGAACACCTCGGGCTTGACCACGGAGCCCGGCTCGATCGGCCTCTTCTCGACCTCACGGGTCTCGGTGAAGGCGCGTTCGAGTTCGCTCTGGTAGTCGCGAAGCGCCGACTCCGCCTCTTCCACCGTGATGTCACCGCGACCGATCAGGGACTCGGTGAACAGCTTGCGGGTGGAACGCTTGGCGTCGATGACGTCGTACATCAGCGGCTGGGTGAACGCGGGGTTGTCGCCCTCGTTGTGCCCACGACGCCGGTAGCAGACCAGGTCGATCACGACGTCCTTGTTGAACGCCTGACGGTAGGCGAAGGCCAGGTTCGCGACCCGGACCACGGCCTCGGGGTCGTCCCCGTTGACGTGGAAGATCGGCGCCTGCACCATGCGCGCGACGTCGGTGGCGTACACGCTGGAGCGGCTGTCGGACGGCGAGGTGGTGAAGCCCACCTGGTTGTTCACGATGACGTGCACCGTGCCGCCGGTCCGGTAACCGCGCAGCTGGGACAGGTTGAGGGTCTCGGCGACCACGCCCTGCCCGGCGAACGCCGCGTCACCGTGGATGAGGATGGGCAGCACGGTGAAGCCGTGCGGGCCCTTGTCGAGCACGTCCTGCTTGGCGCGGACGATGCCCTCGGCGACCGGGTCGACCGTCTCCAGGTGGGACGGGTTGGCGGCCAGCGTGATCTGGATCTTGTCGCCCTCGCGGGTCTCGAAGACCCCCTCGGTGCCCAGGTGGTACTTGACGTCACCGGAGCCGTGCGCGCTGCGCGGGTCGAGGTTGCCCTCGAACTCACCGAAGATCTGCCCGTAGGACTTGCCACAGATGTTGGCCAGCACGTTCAGGCGACCGCGGTGGGCCATACCGATGACGGCCTCGTCCAGCTCGGCCTTGGCGGCCTTGGAGATCACACCGTCCAGCAGCGGGATCAGCGACTCTCCACCTTCGAGGGAGAAGCGCTTCTGACCCACGTACTTGGTCTGGAGGAAGGTCTCGAAGGCCTCCGCGCTGTTGAGCCTGTGCAGGATGTGCAGCTGCTCGTCACGGTCGAGCTTCTCGTGCTCGCGCTCGACGTGCGACTGGATCCACTCCCGCTCCTCCGGGCTCTGGATGTGCATGTACTCGATACCCACCGTGCGGCAGTAGGTGTCGCGCAGCACGCCCAGGACGTCGCGAAGCTTCATGACCTGCTTGCCGCCGAAGCCCCCGGTGGGGAACTCGCGGTCCAGGTCCCAGAGCGTCAGGCCGTGTTCGAGCACGTCCAGGTCCGGGTGCTTGCGCTGCTCGTGGGTGAGCGGGTTGGTGTCGGCCATGAGGTGGCCGCGCACACGGTAGGCGTGGATCAGCTCCTGGACCCGGGTGGTCTTGTCGAGCTGGGTGGCCGGGTTGACGTGGATGTCCTGGACCCAGCGGACCGGCTCGTAGGGGATCCGCAGGGCGTTGAAGATCTCGTCGTAGAAACCGTTCTCGCCCAGCAGTAGCTGGTGGATCCGACGCAGGAACTCACCCGACTGGGCACCCTGGATGATCCGGTGGTCGTAGGTCGACGTGATCGTCATGACCTTGCTGATGCCCAGCTCGCTCAGGGTGTCCTGGGAGGCGCCCTGGAACTCGGCCGGGTACTCCATGGCACCCACCGCGAGGATGGTGCCCTGACCGGGCATCAGGCGCGGCACGGAGTGCACGGTGCCGATGCCGCCCGGGTTGGTCAGGCTGATCGTGGTGCCCTGGAAGTCCGGGACGGCCAGCTTGTTGTTGCGGGCCTTGCGGACCAGGTCCTCGTAGCCGCTCCAGAACTCGGCGAAGTCCATCTCTTCGGACTTCTTGACGGAGGGCACGACCAGCTGACGTGAGCCGTCGGGCTTGGGGAGGTCGATCGCCAGACCGAAGTTCACGTGTTCGGGCTTGGCGACGCCGGGCTTACCGTCGACCTCCGTGTAGGAGTGGTTCATCTCCGGCATCGACTCAAGCGCCTTGACCATGGCGTAGCCGATGAGGTGGGTGAAGGAGATCTTCCCACCGCGGCTGCGTCGGAGATGGTTGTTGATGACGATGCGGTTGTCGAACAGCAGCTTGACCGGCACCGCGCGCACACTCGTCGCGGTGGGCATGGTCAGGCTGGAGTCCATGTTGGTCGCGGTACGGGCGGCCGCGCCACGCAGCCGCTCCTCCTTGACCTGGAGCCCATCGTCGCTGTCGGTGTTCTTGGGTGCGGCCGGAGTGGGCTTCTTCTTCGGAGCGGGGGCTGCGGGGGCCTTCTCGGTCTGCGCCTTAGCGGTCGCAGTGGCCCCACCCTTCCCGCCGCCCGAGTCCGCGGGCTTGTAGTCCGCGAAGAAGTTCCACCAAGCCTTGTCAACCGAATTCGGGTCGGTGAGGTACTTCTGGTAAAGCTCCTCGACCAGCCACTCGTTCGGGCCGAAATCTGTCAGGGGTTGAGACGCCTCAGACGACACGGCGGAGATCGCCCACTTCCGCTGCTCGCTTGTGAATGTTCAGGAAAGACGGGTGGCTGCCGGCAAGGCGGGCTCGAAGAAACATGGGGTCGCCCCCATGCGGAGTGTCTGACCAGGCCGGCACTCGTCGCGTACAAGGCTACTTGTACCGACCTCCCGGCCGGGAACACTGTGGTTGTTGAAACTGGGAGATAGCTAACAATCTTTCACACGAACCTTGGCTTTCCGTGGTCGTGGCCTTGCCTTGTGTGATCACAGTGTCCTGTTTGTCCATGTCCGTGGGGGTTTTCGGTTCGTGACGCCATGACCGCCTCTGGCCGATGGGAATGTGACACGACACACGTTTCCATGGGCTCGTCCGAGGGGACCCGCGAGCCGACGGTGGAAGCGGTGCTCCCGACCGTGAAACGCAGGTGCCGGCGGCCCTGGATGCACGGATCTACGCGCTCTCCCCGATTCCTCCTCGGTGTCGCCATCACCCTGCCTACGATGCGCCTACGTACAACGGGAACAACGGGGGCGAGGGGGAACCCATGAGGGGCCTGGGGGAACTGGAGGCGGCGATCATGTCCGCCCTGTGGCGCGCGGAGGGGCCACTGCCGGTCCGCGACATCCGGTCGAGCATGGTCTACGACCGCGACCTCGCCTACACGACCGTCATGACCGTCGCCAACATCCTGCACCAGAAGGGATTGCTGGAACGGGAGAAGACGGGGCGGGCCTGGACCTACCGGCCCAGGGAGACCCACGCCGAGTACACGGCGCGCGTCATGGGCGAGGTCCTCAGTACCGGCCCCGACTCCGGTGTCACCCTGCTCCGCTTCGTCGAACGCTTCAGCGACGAGGACATGGCCCGGCTGTACCACGCGTTCCGGCAGGTCCGCGACCATCGCACCGGTTCCGCCTCGCCCTACAGGTCACCGGCGGCGCAGTGAACGCACACTCGGCGCGGCGACCGCCGCCGACGTCGCCATGATCGTCAGCACGGCGACGATCAGCAGGGACCGGTCCGCGCCGATCGACTCGGCGAGCGGCCCGATGGCGATCTGCCCCACCGGCATGGCCACGAACGACCCCAACGCGTCATAGGAGTACACCCGCGAGAGCCGGTCCGGCGGGATGTTCTCCTGTACCGACACCTCCCAGGCCACGCTGAACTGCTCGACGGCGACCCCGCCCACGAACATCGCCGCGAACAGTAACGGCACGATCGGTGACGGATCGGCCAGCACGAAGAACGGCAGGGTCTGCACGGTGACCAGAGCGGTTCCGTAGAACAGCGCTCTTCGCGGCTGCCAACGCGCGGCCAGGACGCCGCCCACCAACAGCCCCACGCTGTTGGCCGCCATCACCAGCCCCCACGTGGTCCGCCCGAACGTCTCGTCGGCGATCCCCGGGCCCAGCACCGAGGTGGTCGCCGACCAACCGGCGTTGACCACCATGAACTGCAACACGATGATCCACACCCAGGGCCTGGTCACGAACTCGCTCCAGCCCTCCAGCAGGTCGCGGAGCACGTTGCCGCGCTCCGCCGGCGTCGTCGACGGCACTCGCAGGAACAGGAAGGCCACCCCGGCCGCGGCGAACATCACGGCGTCCACACCGATCGCCCACCCCGGACCCAGCAGACCCACGGCGACGCCGCCCACCGACATCCCCGCGAACATGCCCAGCTGTTTGGCGATCCCGACCAGCGCGTTGGCCTGACGCAGCAGTGTGTGCGGCACGGTCTGCGGGGTGAGCGCCGCGGCCGCGGGTAGGTTGGCGGCGGCCGCGGCCCCGTTCACCAGGCTCAACACGATCATCAGCGGTAACGTCGCGGACCCGGTGAGCAAGGCCAGTGCGAGGAGTCCCTGGGAGAGCGCCGCGAGCACACAGGCCCCTCGCAGCACCAGGGCGCGCGGCAGCCGGTCGGCGATGACCCCGCCCAACAGCAGCAGGGACACGTTCGCCACCGACCGGGCGCCCACCACCAGACCCACCTGGGCGAGCGATCCGGTCACGTCCAGCACGGCGAAGGCCAACGCCACGTTCGCCATGCCGTTGCCGAACATCATCAGGACCCGGCCCAACGCCAGCGCGCGGAAGTTCGGGTGCCGCAGCGGCGCCGTGATCCCCGCCCGAGGCCCCGTACCGGTGTTCCGCGTCTGGTCCATGCCTCGTACCCGTTCCCGCCTCGAACCGTCCCGACCGGGGAATGCTCGTGGAACGGGCAGAACCGGTCAACCGGTTTTAGCGCGCGTGGGCGAGGTCCCTCAGCCCAGGACCCAGCTGCGACCCTCGGCCGCGAGCTTCTCCACCAGGGTGGCGCTGTCGTGTTCCTTGGCGAACAGGTGCTCGGGGCGGGTGATCGGCACGATCCACAGCCACTTCACCGGGTCACCCTGGAAGTTCAGCCCCGAGGTGTCCGGTGGCCGGCGGTCGGGGTCGGTGACCAAGGGGGTCGGGTCCTCCAACAGCAGCACGGCGCCCGCGCCCCGACGCATCGCCTGGTCCTCGGGGTTGTCCAACCACTTGACCGTGTGGCCGGTGCCGAACCAGGTGACCGCCCGCCAGGGGAACGCCCCGATCCACCGGAAGACACGTGCCGCGTGGTGCGCCGGCAACGTCGTGGCCAGCGCCAGCTCCACCCGGGCGTGGTGGGAGGTGTCGGCCATGTACCGGTCCAGGGTCGGCATCCGCTGACCGCACATGCCGACCGTCGACAGGACCGTGAACGGCCGTTCCTTCGTCGGCGGTCGCTCCGACAGCCGCAGCAACGGCGGGTGCCCGTCGGAGACGTCCCAGTAGTGGCCGGCCTCGCCCACCCGTCGGTTCAGATGGCCGAGCACCGTGCGCTGCACGCTCCGCCAGGCACCGGAGGCCCGACGCCAGTCCCAGTAGGCCTCGGCGTGCACTACCCGCGGCCACAGCCGGCGCTTGACCGAGTCGAGCTCCCACGCGTACGCGCTGCGCCCGATGGCCTCACGCGCGTACCCGGGCAGTCCGCTGTCGGCGTCCGCCCAACCGGGGATGACCGCCAGCAGCCCCTCCTCGTCGAGCAGGGCCACGCCGTCGCCCTCCTCGAACCAGACCGCTCGCAAGGAGTCCGGGTCGAAACGGGGGCGGCCCTGGGGGTGCTTGGTGTAGGCCTCCGGCATCAGCGGGGCCCGCCCCTGGTACAGGTCACCGGGCTGCGCCTCGGTCGGCGCGCTCTCGTGGTTGGCCAGCCACACCGGGACACGGATGCGCTCGCGAGCGTCCAGCAGGTACGCGGCGGTGGTGTGGGAGTCGCATTCGACGACGACGCGGCGGCTCTGGTACGGGCTGATCTCGTCGAGCAGGACGTCGATCTCGGTCACCGGCTCTCCCACGTGTGTGTCGACCCAGGGGGTAGTCGTGTTGTCGTGGTCACCGAAGGGGCCTGCACCCGTCCGGGCTGTCCACACTGCGCGTAGACTCGACGGTAGTGCCCTGACAGGCGGAGCAATGCCGCAGCCGCGTATAAGTCGTATAACGACCCGCGGCGCCACACCTTTTCCGCGCCGGGCGCAGTCCACCGACTCCACTCGTTACGGATACTTATGCCCGCCGAGCTCACTTTCGTCGCACCCCGCCGCGCCAAGCCGCCCCGGCACCTGGCCGACCTGTCCCTGGAGGAGCGCCAGGACGTCGTCAAGGAGCTGGGCGAGAAGCCCTTCCGGGCCAAGCAGATCGCCAAGCACTACTACGGCGCCCTGGAGTCGGACACCGCCAACATGACCGACCTGCCCGAGGCCTCCAGAGAGAAGCTCGGCGAGGCGCTGCTGCCCACGCTGCTCACTCCGGTCCGACACTTGTCCGCGGACAAGGGGATGACCCGCAAGACCCTGTGGAAGGCCTTCGACGGGGTCATGTTCGAGTCGGTCATGATGCGCTACCCGGACCGTGTCACCCTGTGCATCTCCTCCCAGGCCGGATGCGGCATGAACTGCCCCTTCTGCGCCACCGGACAGGCGGGCCTGACCCGCAACCTGTCCACCGGCGAGATCGTCGAGCAGGTGATCGCGAGCGGCCGTGACCTGGCCCGCGGTGAGGTCGCCGGCGGTCCGGGGCGGATCAGCAACATCGTGTTCATGGGGATGGGCGAGCCCATGGCCAACTACAAGCGGGTGCTCCAGTCCGTCCGTCAGATCACGGACCCGGTCCCGAACGGCATGGGTATCTCCCAGCGCGGCGTGACCGTCTCCACGGTGGGCCTGGTCCCGGCGATCAACAAGCTCATCGACGAGAAGATGCAGGTGCGCCTCGCGATCTCCCTGCACGCCCCCGACGACGAGCTGCGCGACGAGCTCGTGCCGATCAACACCCGCTGGAAGGTCGGCGAGGTCCTCGACGCGGCCTGGCGCTACGCCGGCACCACCGGCCGTCGCGTGTCCATCGAGTACGCCCTGATCAAGGACATCAACGACCAGGCCTGGCGGGCCGATCTGCTCGGCAAGCTCCTCAAGGGGCACCTGGTGCACGTCAACCTCATCCCGCTCAACCCCACCCCGGGATCGAAGTGGACCGCCTCGCGCCCCGAGGACGAGCGCGAGTTCGTGCGGCGCCTGGAATCGCACGGGGTGTCCGTCACCGTCCGTGACACCCGTGGCCAGGAGATCGACGGCGCCTGCGGACAGCTCGCCGCCGCCGAGAAGTAACGCCGACATGGGCGAGACCCTCCTGGCCTTCGTGGTCGCCACGGCGGGCGGGTTGGTCCCGATCCTCAACATCGAGGTGTACCTGCTGGGCGCCGTCGCCACCTTGGACGACGGCGCCCTCGTGGCGATGGCGGTGGCCGCCGCGGTGGGGCAGACCCTCGGCAAGATCCCCTACTACTACGTGGGCAAGGGGACGATCACCGCGCCCTGGCTCAAACGCAAGGCCGCGACCCCGGGCAAATGGGCGACGCGGATGGCCGGCTGGCGGACCAAGGCCGAGGACCGCCCGATCTGGGGCGCCGGACTGCTGGCCCTGAGCTCCTTCGCGAGCGTCCCGCCGTTCATGGTGGTCTCGGTGCTCGCCGGGGTGGTCCGAATGAACCTCGTCCTGTTCTGCGTGGTCACCTTCGTCACCCGCCTGGCCCGCTTCCTCATCGTGGTCCTGGCCCCCGCCTGGGCCCTGAGCCACCTGCCGGGCTGATGCGCGGGTCCGAGGCCGCTCAGAGCGCGTGGTCGGCGAGGCGGACGAACGTCTCGATCACCTCGGGGCCGTGGATCAGCTCGGCGTCGTTGTGGCCGGCCCCGGACAGGACCCTCTCCTCGAACAGGTTCGCGCTCGCCCCCGCGACCGCGTGGCTCTGTTCGGCCGGGACGATCGCGTCGACGTCGCCGATCACCACGCTCGTGGGGACCTCCACCCGCGCTACCTGCTCCGCCACCGGGTAGCGGTCCCACAGCATCAGCCGCACCGGCAGGAACGGGTAGTGGTGGGCGCCCAGGTCGGCCAGGGAACTGAACGGCGAGCGTAGGAACAGCGCCGCGGGCGGGCGTTCCACGGCCAGGCCGGTGGCCACGGCCGCGCCCAGGCTCTCGCCGAAGTAGAGAGTGCGCTCGGCGGCGAATCCTCGTTCGGCCAAGTGGTCGGCGGCGGCCCGGGCGTCGGCGATCAGTCCCTTCTCGGAGGGGGAGCCCTCGTTGCCGCCGTAGCCGCGGTAGTCGAACAGCAGTACCGAGAACCCTTCCGCCGACAGCGCTCGGGCCAGGGGCGCCCGGCTCTCGCGGTTGCCCGCGTTGCCGTTGGTCACCAACACGGCGGCCTCGCGATCCTCGCCTTGGGGCGGGACGAACCAGCCGCCGAGTTCGAGGCCGGCCTCGGTGTCGAGCCGCACGTCCTCGGCGCCCTCGATCACCTCCGAGGCGGTGGGGGGTTCGCCGATCAGGGGCACGTAGATCACCGAGCGCTGCATCACCCACATGAGCCCCACCAGGACCACGAGTACCAGGGCCACCACCGCGACCACGATCAAGAGGCGCCTCCTTCGAGGTGTGGGAGATGGGGCGTCGGTGCCGGTCACGGCGGTTCCTTCCGGGGAAGTACGGGGTCCTCGCCATGCGGGATACCCGTTGCCAGACGGAACATCCCTGAGGTTTGCATTGCAAACCGAACCCTGTGCGCGTATGGTCGAAGAAAGGTTTGCGGTACAAACCGGAGGTTCGAATGAACACCCCTCACGACATCGATCGCCTGGAGAGGATCCGCGCGGTCACCTCCGACTTCAGCGGTTACCAAGGGCTGTACACGGTCCTGCTGGGCCTGTTCGGGCTCTGGATGGCCTTCGTTCCGCTCTCTCGGGGCGGCCCGTGGTCGGTGCTGTTCCCGGTCGGGATACTCCTGCTCGCCGGCCTGTTCATCGTCGTCCAGCGCTATTACCGGCGCCGGTACGGGAAGGTGCGTGCCCTCTGGACCACGAAGCGCGTCCTGTGGCTCCTACTGTTGCCGTTCGGGTTGCTCCTCGGGTACGTCGCCCTGATGAGCGTGACCAACGTGCTGGGTGTCCAGGGCGGGTGGGTGTTCGGCGTCTTCATCGGCGTCTGCCTGGTCGCGGTCGGTTGCTCCGATCCGCGCGCCCGGTGGCACTACCTGGTCGGAGCCGGGGCCATCCTGGTGTTCACCCTGCTTCCGCTGGGTGCGCTCGCGCCTTCGGGCGTCCACCCGGTCGAATGGGAGTACCCGGTGATGGTTCCGTTGGTGGCGGGGCTCGTCTTCGTGGTGAACGGGCTGCTGGATCACCGTACGCTGGTGCGGACCCTCACCCCGGTGAGCGAGAACGGGACGGACTGACCATGGGCACGCCCTTCGAGGACATGGCGGAGATCGACCGCCTGGTGCACGAACCCTCGCGGCTGGCGATCACCAGCGCGCTGCTGTCCTGTGAGAGCGCGGACTTCCTCTTCCTTCAACGCATCACCGGGCTGTCCAAGGGCAACCTCTCCAGCCATCTGTCCAAGCTGGAGAAGGGCGGCATCGTGACCGTCACCAAGAGCACCGGTGGCCGCCCCCGCACCACCATCGGTCTCACCCCCATGGGGCGGGACACCGTCGCCCAGCACTGGGAACGGCTGACCCGCCTGCGCGACGCCGCGCGCGAGTGGACCGCCCCCGGGGAGTGAACCCCGAAGGCGGTCCGGTCCGGGGCCCGTCAGGCGGTGACCAGGTCGCGGTCGCGGAACCCGGCCAGGGACACCGCCCCGGCCACCAGCACCGCGCCCAGGTAGAGCAGGTACGGCGCCGTCTCGAACCCCTCCATCGGAGGCCTGGCCAGGATCTCGAACGCGCTCAGCTTCATGGCCTCCTCCGGGAACTCGAACAGTGCGCCCAGCATCGTGGCCACCAGGCTGTACCCGAACCACAGCCAGACCAGCGGCAGCAACCGTGGAGCGACTCCCAGCAGCAAGGCCGCGATCGCCCCGAACACCAGCGCGGCGGGCAGTTGGGCGAGCATCGACTCCACCATCCGCCACGTCCACTGGGCGTCCTCCAACGCCACCGCCGCGCCCAGGCCCAGACCCAGCCCACCGGACAGCGTGATCAACACGGTGGACACGACCGCGACGACCAGTGCCGCGCCGCACCAGTGCACCCGGCCCACCGCGGTCGACAACAGCAGTTCCGCGCGGCCGGCGTTCTCCTCGGTCCGGGCTCGCGAGACCGACAGCACCCCGTACGCGGCGGCCGCCATGATCACGTAGGCGGCGATCATCCCGAGGAACCCGTCGACCAGGTCGTCGGTGTCGCCACCCAGGATGGCCGCTAGGTCGGGCGCGGAGTCCAGCATGCCCTCGACCTCGGTGACCAGGCTTCCGAACGCGTATCCGAAGGCGAGCACCGCCACCACCCAGGCGACGATCGCCCCGCGCTGTTGGTTCGCGTGCAGTGTGAGTACCCCGCGCAGCAGTCTTCCGGCGTCGGGTGGTCCGGGTCGGGCGGCGACCAGCCCGGCGCCCACGTCACGGCGGCGGGCCAGCGCGTAGGTCACCACGAACAGCACCAGGACGAACGCCCCGTACAGGGCCAGTGGTTCCCAGCGCGGTTCGTCGAAGGGCCGGGTCTGTTGCACCCACGCGAACGGTGACAGCCAGGACAGGGCGTTGCCGCCCTCCTCGGCCATGTCGCCCACCGCACGGAACAGGAAGAGCACCCCGATGATCAGGAAGGCGAGCCCCGAGGCGGAACGACCGTGTTCGGACACCTGGGCGCACACCGCCGCGATCGCCCCGAACGAGATCCCGGCCAGCGCCAACCCCAGCCCGTAGACGGTCGAGTCCGCGGCGGGCAGGTCGAAGACCACCATGGTGGCCGTGATCAGCCCGCCGATGAGCAGGTTGGTCAGGGCCAGGGTGATCAGGGCCGCCGCGGTCTGCGCGCTCGCCCCCAGGACCCCGGCGCGCAACAGTTCCGCGCGCCCGCTCTCCTCCTCGGCCCGGGTGTGTCGGACCACGTGCAGCACGCTCATCACCGCCAACGCGATGAGCAGGCTCATGGTCAGCTCGTTGACCAGCATCGGGCCGAGCGTGTAGTCGTCGAGGCCGTACCCGGGGCCGCCGAACACGATCCCGGTGGGCGAGTCCATCAGGGCGGCCCGCGCCTGACGTTCGGCCTGGTCGGAGAAGATGTCGTCGAGGGCGGGGACACTGGCGGCGGTCAGTCCGGCCAGGGCCACGACCCAGATCGCCATGCGCAGGCGGTCACGGAGCAGGGTGAACCGGATCAGCGTGCCGGTTCCGGTGAACGCGCTCATGACCGTTTCCCCTCGGCGCCGGTGCCGTAGTGGCGCAGGAACAGTTCCTCCAGTGACGGCGGGTTGCTCACCAGGGAGCGCACGCCCAGTGCCGTGAGTTCGTGGAGCACCGTACTCATGTGGGCGTGCTCCACCGCGAAGGAGACCGCGGCGCCGTCGACGGCCAGGTCGTGCACGCCGGTCAGGTCCTTGAGCGCGGTCGCGTCGCCGTCCACCTCGGCCCGCACCGTCGATCGGGTCAGGTGACGCAGCTCGGACAGGGTCCCCGACTCCACGGTGCGACCGGCACGGATGATGGTGACCGTGTCGCAGAGCTTCTCCACCTCGGAGAGGATGTGGCTGGACAGCAGGACCGTGCGACCGGTCTCCTTGACCTCCCGCACGCACTCGGTGAACACCGCCTCCATGAGCGGGTCCAGGCCCGAGGTGGGCTCGTCCAGGACCAGCAGTTCCGCGGTGGACGCCAGCGCCGCCACCAGGGCCACCTTCTGCCGGTTGCCCTTGGAGTAGGTGCGCGCCTTCTTCGTCGGGTCCAGTTCGAAGCGTTCCAGGAACTCCCGCTTGCGTCGGGCGTCGAGACCGCCGCGCAGTCGCCCCAACAGGTCGATGGCCTGGCCGCCGGTCAGGTTGGGCCACAGCGACACGTCACCGGGGACGTAGGCCAGCCGCCGGTGCAGGTGGACGGCCTCCTTCCAGGGGTCTCCGCCGAGTAGGCGCACACTGCCGGAGTCGGCGCGCAGCAGCCCCAGCAGGACCCGGATGGTGGTGGACTTGCCGGATCCGTTCGGTCCCAGGAACCCGGCGACCTCTCCGGTGCGGACCGTCAGGTCCAGTTCGTCGAGGGCCTTGAATCGGCCGAAGGATTTGTCGAGGCCGCCGACCTCGATCGCGTTCCGTGGTGACATGGGCTGCTCCGGTTCGGTTCGGTGCTCAGTGGTCGTTGGCGGGAGGGTCGTCGCGGTGGGCGACGAAGGCGTCCAGGAAGGTGCTGTCCAGCAGCAGTCCTTCGGTGTACAGCTCCAGGGCCGGGAGCATGTAGGCGTCGATCCACTCGCGCAGAACGGTGGACGGGTTCCGGTCGGCGTCCTGGGGGCGCATGGTCGTGTGCAGCATCAGGGATCCCAGCGACATGGACGCGGCGTAGCGCGCCCGGGCCGCCGGGTCGCGACTGGGCCTGATCGTGCCCGCGCGCTCGCCCTCCGCCAGGTAGATCTCCACGTCCTGGACCATGCGCTCGAACAGGGCCGACGCGACGTGCCCTCCCGACTGGAGCGAGCGCATCAGGTAGGCGAAGACGTCTCCGTGGCCGTCCACCTCGGCCAACTGCTGGAGGAAGTGGGTCGCCGACATCCGTGTGACGACCTCGCCCTTGGTGTCCGCCGTGAGCCGCAGGACGTGCTCGTCGCAGGCCGCGCGCAGTTTCTCCTTGCTGCCGAAGTGGTGGATGACCAGGCCGGGGGAGACCCCGGCCTCCTCCGCGATGGCGCGTACGGAGACACCGAAGCCGTCCCGGCCGAAGCGGGCCAGGGCCGCGTCGCGGATGCGGGCTCGGGCGGTGAGGTCGTCTCGCGGGGCTGAACTCATGTTCAATACATTAAACGGTTGTTCAGTCTGCCGGCAAGGGGGTTCTCCCTCCCGGGCGTGCGCTCGGGGCACTTTCGGGGTGGTCCGTGCCCATGGGGGGCGGGTGTTCGAGGTCGCCACCGCCGGGGTTTCGGCCGAGCGTGTGGAAGCGGCCCGTGTCACCAATCCGGCCCGCGCGACGCGCCGATTCTCGGTGTCCCCCGGGCGCGGAGGCCTGAGTCCCCCACGGGATCGGGCGTACATTTCGGGCAGAACGTATGAATGTCCAGCCCTCGCCCTGGGGCTTCACAGGGTTGATCACTTAGGGTTATGATTTACCTGCACGGAGTGATTTAGATCGGTCCGGGCCCTTCCGGACACCGCGAGCTTCTGATTCAATTAAGAGCCGGTAACTATCGGCCCGCCAGACTGTCCTAAACCACGGGGGGAGCAGGGACATTGCGCGGAACGAGCACGATGTGTGAACCAGTCATGCAGGCTGCCGCCGCACCCGACAGCTACGTCTACGACCCGACCTGGCTGAGCCTGGCGCAGTGCATGGGGGATGCCTGCGTCGTCTGCCACGTCAAGTGGCCCCGGCCTCGTCGGGAGCTCGGTGAGCTGCCGGATGGGACCCGGGTGTTCGGGTGCGACGAATGCGCGGGGATCATCGGGCACCAGCCCGTCCCCGAGCCGTTGTTCGCCGCACACTGATCGGTGTGCCGCCTTCGGGTGGTCAGCGGACGGTCGCGCCCCGGGTCCAGGGGGAGAAGTAGGACCCGGAGCGCGTCCGTCGACGCGCCCGCTTCCATGGGGAGGAGGGGAATTGAGCGCGCCTTCTCCAGGATGGTTCTCGTGACACACGTGGCCCGACGGCCACGTCCCCGTAGGGCGTCGGTGTCAACGATACTCCGTGTGGCCCATCATCGACGGTCAGTGAGAGACATCCATGCCGTATTTCGGTGAAGTTCGTCAGCCATTGGTGGGAAAGCCCAGGTCGACGCCTCCTTCGGGGCGTCGGCTCGGATCGGTCCAACGGGCGGTGACGGCCTTCGTTCGCGTGTAGAAGTGAACACCCTCCGTGCCATGGGCGTGCGAGTCACCGAAGAGCGACTGCTTCCAACCCCCGAACGAGTAGTACGCCATGGGCACCGGGATGGGCACGTTGATGCCCACCATGCCGACCTCGATCTCGTTCTGGAAGCGCCGCGCGGCACCGCCGTCGTTGGTGAAGATCGCCGTTCCGTTGCCGTACGGGTTGTCGTTGACCAACTCGACGGCCTCGTTGTAGTCGGCCACGCGCACGACGCTCAGGACCGGACCGAAGATCTCCTCCCGATAGCAGGCCATCCGCGGCCCCACGTGGTCCAGCACGGAGGGACCCAACCAGAAGCCGTCCTCGTCACCGTCCGGGACCGGGTGCGCCCGACCGTCGATCGCCAGGGTCGCGCCCTCGCGCACCCCCGACTCCAGGTACGAGGCGACCTTGTCCCGGTGTTCGCGGGTCACCAACGGCCCCATCTCGCTGCGCTCGTCGTCGCCGGGCCCCACCCGTAGCCGGGCCACACGCTCCTTGATCCGCTCCAGCAGATCGTCGGCGACCGAGTCCACCACCGCCACCGCGGAGATGGCCATGCACCGTTCGCCCGCCGAACCGAACCCGGCGGAGACCGCCGAGTCCGCGGCCAGGTCCAGGTCGGCGTCGGGCAGCACCACCATGTGGTTCTTCGCTCCGCCCAGCGCCTGCACACGCTTGCCGTGTTCGGCCGCGGTTCGGTAGACGTACCGCGCGATCGGGGTGGAGCCCACGAAGCTGACCGCGGCGACGTCCGGGTGCTCCAGGATCGCGTCCACCGCGACCTTGTCGCCGTGCACCACGTTGAACACGCCGTCGGGCAACCCGGCCTCCCGCCACAGCCGGGCCAGGAAGGAACCCGCCGACGGGTCCTTCTCACTGGGCTTGAGCACGAAGGTGTTGCCACAGGCGATCGCCACCGGGAACATCCACATCGGCACCATGGCGGGGAAGTTGAACGGGGTGATGCCGCTGACCACGCCCAGGGGCTGCAGGATCGAGTAGGAGTCCACACCCGTGGACACGTTCTCGGAGTAGCCGCCCTTGAGCAGGTGGGGGATGCCACAGGCGAAGTCCACGACCTCCAGTCCGCGGGCCACCTCGCCCCGGGCGTCGGAGAAGACCTTGCCGTGCTCGGCGCTCACCAGCCGGGCCAGCTCGTCGGAGCCGGCGCGCAGCAGCTCGCGGAACCGGAACAGGATCTGGACGCGCTTGGACAGCGAGGTGTCCCGCCAGCCGGGGAACGCCTTCTTGGCGGCGGCCACCGCGGCGTCGACCTCCTCGGGGCCGGCGAGGTCCACGGTGCCGCGGACCCGTCCGGACGCCGGGTCGTAGATGTCCCCGGTCCGCTTCGCGGGGCCCTCGTGGGCGGTCCCGCCGATCCAGTGCGTGACGTGTTCGCTCATGCTTCCTCTTCCTCCCGGGGGTCGTGTCAGGCCTGGTCGGCTACCGCGCGGACGGTGTCCAGCAGGATGTCGCGTCCCTCGGCGGCCTCCTCGGTGGACAGGTTCATCGGAGGGGCCATCCGCAGTACGTTGCCGTGCACGCCGCCCTTGCCCACCAGTAGCCCGCGCTCGCGGGCGGCCTCCAGCACCCGCCCGGCCAGGGCGGAGGAGGGCGCGTCGGTGGCCGGGTCGACCATCTCGATGGCGAACATCAGCCCCTTGCCGCGCACGTCCTTCACGCAGGCGAGTTCGCGCAGGGCCCGCAGCCCGTCGATGATGGTGCCGCCCTGCCGCAGCGCGTTGCCCTGCAGGTCGTGTTCGAGCACGTGGTCGAGGGTGGCGCCGGCCGCGGCCATGGACACCGGGTTGCCGCCGAAGGTCGCCACCCCCAGTGCCGGGAGCCCGTCCATGAGGTCGCCGCGCGCCACCACGCCGCCCACCGCGAACCCGTTGCCCAGGCCCTTGGCGAACGTCATCGCGTCCGGGGTCACCCCGTGGTTCCCGATCCCGAAGAAGCTCGTGCCGGTGCGCCCCCACCCGGTCTGTACCTCGTCGGAGACGAACAGGATGCCGTGCTCGTCCAGGACCTCCTTGTACGCCGCGTACAGGCCGTCCGGTGGCATCGCGAAGCCGCCCACCCCCTGTATCGGTTCGGCGATGAGGCAGGCCACGTTGGGCGCCGTGGTGTCGAGGACGTCGCGCAGGTCCGCCACGCACACGTCGATGTACTCCTGCTCCGTCAGGTGTCGGAAGGCGGGGGAGGCGTGGTCGGTGCCGTGCAGGTAGTGCACGTTCAGTGGGGACAGTGAGGAGTTCTTCCACGCCTTGTTCCCGGTGACCGCCACGGTGCCGAAGGACCGGCCGTGGTAGCTGCCGCGCAGGGCCAGCACCTCGTCGCTGCCGCGTGCGTGGGTGGCCAGCAGCAACGCGGTCTCGTTGGCCTCGGTGCCGGAGTTGGTGAAGAACACCTTGGCGTCGGGGATGCCGGACAGTCGGGAGATCTTCTCGGCCAGCTCCACCTGGGAGCGGATGAGGTACAGCGTGGACGTGTGCACGACGCCCTTGGCGATCTGACGTTCGACCGCCTCACGGACCTCGGGGACGTCGTAGCCGAGCATGTTCGTCACGATGCCGGTGAAGAAGTCCAGGTAGGTACGGCCTTCGGCGTCCGTGACACGGGCGCCCTTACCTCCGACGATCTCCATCGGGTTCTCGTAGTACAGGGGCATCCAGGAGGGCATGACCGCGCGGTGGCGCGCAAGGAGTTCCGACATGCCCTCAGTCTTCCCAGCGCCCACGGAATTGACCAGGCTCAGCATGTTGACATCATGCTGGTCGGCTTTACATAGTGTAAACCGCCCTGGGTGTGGCCCACGTTCTACACTGACGAGGTGCTCCCCACCCTCGCCGAAGTACTGAGGCTCCCGGCCTTACAGCGCGCACGCCCCCGAGTGGTCGCCGGCTCCGAGTACCTGGACGTTCCGGTGCGCTGGGTCCACGTCGCCGAGGTCACCGATCTGGCCCACCTGTTGCGCGGTGGTGAACTCGTCCTCAGCACGGGCATCGCCATGCCCGACGACCCCGCCGCGCTGCGCCGCTACATCGAGGACCTCGCCGACGCCGGGGTGAGCGGCCTCGCCGTCGAGCTCGGCCGCAAGTACCACGCCGAACTCCCCAAGGCCTTCCTCGACGCGGCCGAGGACGCCCGTGTCCCGGTCGTCCTGCTCGACCGCGAGGCGCGGTTCGTCGAGATCACCGAGGCCGTGCACATCCGGGTGGTAAACGAACAGGTGGAGGAACTGCGCGAGTCCGAGAAGCTCCACTCGGTCTTCACCCGGCTGTCCGTCGAGGGCGCCGACGCCGTCCAGATCCTGCGGGAGGTCGGCCGGCTCTCCGGTTGCCCGGTCGTCCTGGAGAACCTCACCCATCAGGTCCTGGCCTGCGACCTCAACGGCGAGGAACCCGGAACCCTGCTCACCTCCTGGGAGAGCCGCTCACGGTCGGTCCGTTCGGGCGACCGCACCGTGCACGCGCCCACCACCGGTTGGTTGGTCACCACCGTGGGCGCGCGCGGACAGGACTGGGGGCGATTGATCCTCATCGTCGGCGCCACCCCCACGGCCCGCCAGACCATGCTCATCGAACGCGCCGCCACCACCCTGGCCCTGGGCCGTCTACTGGAACGCCACCAGGAGAGCCTGGAACGCCAGACCCACCGCACGATCATCGCCGGCATCATCGATCGTTCCTACTCCGACCCGCAGGAGGCCCTGGTACGCGCCCGCGCCGTGGGGGTGCCGCTCAACGGACGTGAACTCGTGGGGCTGGTGCTGCGCCTGCGGGAGGGCGGGACCGGGCTGGCCGCGCAGGCCCGCTTGTCCGAGACCGCCGAGGGCGCCGCCCGGGCCTGTCGGGAGCTGCGGTTGCCCGCGCTGGTGGGCTCCCTGGACGACCTACGGGTGGGGATCCTGCTGGCCCTGCCCGCCGGCCAACGGCTGGACACCACCCTGAGCCGACTGGCCGACCGGGTGCACGCCAGACTGGGCGACGCCGTGGTGTTGGCCGTGGGATCGGAGACCGACGACATCCGCACGGTGCGCCGATCCTTCCTGGAGGCTCGGCAGGTGGGGGACGTGGCCCTCAAACAGGGCGAGCGGCGCCCCTTCTACCGACTTCCCGACCTGCACCTGCGCGGGCTACTGCACCTGTTCCGCGACGACGAGCGTCTGCAGACCTACGTGGAACGCGAGCTGGGGTCGCTGTTGGACCACGACGCCCGTCGCGGCGACGACCTGACCGACATGCTCCGCCACTACCTCGGCGCGGGCCGCAACAAGGCGTTGGCGGCGAGCCGGGCGCATTTGTCCCGGCCCGCCTTCTACGAGCGGCTGCGGCGGATCTCCTCGGTGCTGGACGTCGACCTGGAATCGGTGGAGACGTGCCTGTCGTTGCACGTCGCCCTGCTGTCGCTGGACTCGGTCCGCGACCAGGGCTGACCCGGCCGATCCCTACAGGTCGGCCAGGGCCTCCTCCAGCAGGTCCAGGCCCTCATGGAGCAGGTCGTCACCGATCACCAGGGGCGGCAGCATCCGGATCACGTTGCCGTAGGTGCCCGCGCTCAGCAGCACCAGGCCGCGGGCGTGGCAGTGCTTCAGCACCTTCGCCACCGCCTCCGGGTTCGGCTCCTTACGGTCCTTGACCAGCTCGATCGCGATCATGGCGCCGCGACCGCGCACGTCGCCCACCACGTCGAACTTGCGCGCCAGGGTGTTCAACCGACCCAGCATCAGCTCGCCGATCTCCCGGGCGCGCCCCACCAGGTCACCCGACTCGATCGCCTCCAGTGAGGCCAGGGCGGCCGCGCACGCCGCGGGGTTGCCGCCGTAGGTGCCGCCCAGGCCACCGCCGTGCACGGCGTCCATCAGCTCGGCGCGACCGGTCACCGCGGCCAGCGGCAGCCCGCCCGCGATGCCCTTGGCCGTCGTGATCAGGTCCGGGACGATCCCCTCCTGGTCACAGGCGAACATGTCCCCGGTGCGGGCGAAACCGGTCTGCACCTCGTCGGCCACGAACACGATCCCGTTGGCGCGGCAGTACTCCACAAGCGCGGGCAGGAAACCGGGCGCCGGCTCGATGAACCCGCCCTCGCCCTGGATGGGCTCGATGACCATCGCGGCCACGTTCTCGGCGCCGACCTGCTTGGTGATCTGGTCGATCGCGGCGGCGGCCGCCTCGGGACCGCAGTTCTCCGGTCCGGTCGGCCAACGGTAGGCGTAGGCCATGGGCATCCGGTGGATCTCGCCGGCGAACGGACCGAACCCGTGCTTGTACGGCATGTTCTTGGCGGTCAGGCCCATGGTGAGGTTGGTGCGGCCGTGGTAGGCGTGGTCGAACACCACGACGGCCTGGCGTCCGGTGGCGCTGCGCGCGATCTTCACGGCGTTCTCCACCGCCTCGGCGCCCGAGTTCAGCAGGATGGACCGCTTCTCGTGGTCACCCGGGGTGACCCGGTTGAGGGCCTCGCACACGTCGACGTAGGCCTCGTACGGGTTGACCATGAAGCAGGTGTGGGTGAACCGGCCCATCTGTTCGGCGGCCCGCTCGACCACGCGCGGGTCCGCGTTGCCGACGTTGGTCACGGCGATGCCCGACCCGAAGTCGATGAGCGCGTTGCCGTCCACGTCCTCGATGATCCCACCGCCCGCGCGCTCGACGTAGACGGGCAGGGTGCTGCCCACACCCTGGGCGACGGCGGCGCTGCGACGCTCCTGGATGGCCCTGGATCCAGGGCCGGGGATCTCGGTGACGATCCGACGGGACTGGACGACCTCGGTCGTGGCCATACGGCTGCCTCCTTGCGGGGGTCGGTTCTACGGGGTGGACGCCGGTGACTCGCCTGACAGCGAGTGGTGTCGGTTTCGCGCCTGCGCTTCGATTCGGCGTGTCCGGACGCCTGGGGGCAGAACCCTGACGGCGCCCGAACGGGCGACCCCCGGTGGTCCATGGAACAGACCATAGGCCGGGTGGAACCCGACACACATGGACACAGTGGATAATCGAAGCGGTGCCCTGTGCCATTGCGGCGGGGTGCGGATCGACGGGGTGGTCGAACGAGGGGGAGGCGCGATGCCACCGACACTGGGAGCCCTGCTGCGCACGCCCAAGCTGCGGTTGCGCCTGCTCACCGGGCAGGAAGGGCTGCACCGCAGGGTGGAGTGGGTCGCGGTCAGCGAACTCACCGACCCCACCCCGTACCTGGCCGGGGGAGAGTTGGTGCTCACCACCGGGGTGGGCTGGGTGGAGGATCCACGGGACCTGCGCGACTACGTGCGCCGCCTGGCCGAGCGCGACATCGCCGGGTTGGGGTTCGGCGCCGACGTCGTCTTCGAGCACACCCCCGACGAGCTGCGCATGGCCGCCGAGGAGTTCGGGGTGACCCTGGTGGAGGTGGCGCGGGAGACACCCTTCATCGCGGTCGGCAAGGAGGTATCGCGGCTGCTGACCCAAGAGGAGTATGAGGGTCTGACCAGGGCCTTCGGTGCTCAGCGGGAACTTGCCCGGGCCGCGTTGCGCGGAGCGGGCGCCGTCGTCGAACGGTTGGCCCGCGAGCTCGACGGGTGGGTGCTGCTGTTGGAACCCGACGGTTCGGTTCGACACGCCGCCCCCGCCCGGGCCGCCGAGCACGCTCGCCGGTCGGCCGCCGAACTGCCCCGGCTGCGCGGGGCGGGTCCCCGCGCCGGAGTCTCGGTGGTCTCCGACGACGAGCACGTGGCCCTGCAGTCCCTGGCCATCGGTCGTCGGGTGCGCGGCTTCCTCGCGGTGGGCTCCCGCAGGGGGTTCGGCTCGCACGACCGCACCCTGGTCAACGCCGCGGTGTCGCTGCTGTCCCTGGAACTGGAACGCCCGACCACGGAGGGCGGGTCCGGGATCGCGCCGGGGGTGGTGGCCGCGCTGTTCGACGGGGCCCTGGACCCCGCGCACACGGGTGCGGCGGCCCTGCGTCGCGCCCTGCCCGACGAACCGGTGGTGGCGGTCGCCGTGCAGGGTCCGCCACCGGAGGGGCCGCTCCCGGACGGGCTCCTGACCACCGACGCCGCGGACGTCCCCTCCGCCGGCCCGGCCACCGGCACACTGCTGCTGGCCTCGGCCGAAATCCTCGACCGGCTTCCCGAGGTGTTCGACGAACTCTTCGACGGGGGCGTGGGACTGAGCGAGCCGGTGTCCTACGCCGAACTGGCCGTGGCCCGCGCCCAGGCCGAACGGGCCTTGGCCGTGTCGGTGGACGAGGGACGCGGTCCGGTGCGCTCCGGCGACCTGCCCGGCGGTCTGCTCGGGTTGCTGGAGACCCCCGCCGGGACCCGGCTGGCCGATGATCTCCTCGCCCCCCTCGACCGTCAGCGCAACGCCGCCGAACTGCTCGCCTCGCTCCGTGCCTACCTCGCCGCTTCGGGCCGCTGGGACGCCGCGGCCGAACGACTGGGGGTGCATCGGCACACCCTGCGTTATCGGATGAAACGCATCCGGGAGCTGCTCCCGGGCGACCTCGACGACCCCGATCACCGCACGGAACTGTGGATCTCCCTCCGTGTCCGCGAAGGGCGAGCCCGGCCCTGAACGAGCGGGTGCGTCACCCTGAGTGATAGTCGTCGCGGGTTCGATCATTCCGAGGGTGGACGCGCGCGGAATGCACCACAATGGGACCTGATGGCGGGGAGTAATCATCTGATCACAAGAGGGTCGGATGCTCAGGGGGACGCTGTGAGGTCACTGCGAGACGAGGCACGGAGCGGACCGGCCGGTACCCACACCACCGTGGGCGGAACGGTCGGCGACACGGGCGCCCAGGGCGTCGGGGTGGGAACGGCCTCGCTGCGCTGGAAGCCCCCCGTCGACCAGGGCGAGGTCCGCTCGTTCCTGGCCTACCTGCGCTCCTGTCTGCACCGGGAGGCGGTCCACGGCCACGTGGTGCGCGCCGAACACCTGGAGTCCGACACCTGCTCCTGTTTGCCGGCCGGTCCGGAACTGCTCTTCAGCGGGGCCAGGGACACCCTGCCTTTGCACCACGAGAGCGCCCGTGTCACACGACTCGCCGGTCGCCATGGTCAGGCCCTGCGCTACGGCTACCCCCTCGTCGTCCTGCCCGGTGAACCGGCGGACGAGATCGACGCGCGGGTGACGTTGCCACTGCTCACCGTGGACGTCCGGGTCGTCGACGAGTACGACACCAGGGGGGGCGGCGAGCGGCTCGGGGCCGGTGACGTGCCCCTGGTCCGGGCCATCGGCCCACCCGACGTCAACATCGCCCTGCTGGCCCGCCTGGGCATCACCGACCCCGAGGACCTCTTCGAACTGCGCACCAGGTTGCGCGCCGGGGCGCCCGACACGGTCCACCGGCCGGCCGCCGTCGCCGACCTCGCCGCGAAGGTGCGCACCCTGCTCACCCGCCTGGAGATCGAGCGCGTCGACGACATCGCCCCGCTCGGCACCCGCGGTCTGCCCCGCACGTTGAACGTCGGCGCGCACAACACCGCGGTGCTCCTCCGCGCCGGTCCGGGCGGCCGACCCGAGATCGAGGAACCCGAACCCGGCAGTGTCGAGGGTCTGTTGGCCGACCTCGACCCCACCGACCGGGACGGTCTGGACCCCGACGCCATCGGTGGCACCGCCCTGGAGTCCCTCCTCGGAGCACGCCCCTTCGGTGGCAAGCTCGCCCGTGACCAGGGAACGGACGGGGACCGACCGGCCCGGGGTCGACGGCGTCGCGCCACCGGTCGGCGAGCCCAGGGCACCGCCGAGGCCACCGCTTCCACCGTGCCCGTCCCGGTCTCGGCCACCGCCCTGTCCCAGCCCCGATATCGGGCACTGGGTTCGGCCATGCGCGAGCAGCTCACCGTGGTCGCCGCCCCGCCCGGGTCCGGTGCCTACGACCTCGTGGACGCCATGGTTCGCACCGCCGTCACCGCCGGGCAGCGCGTCCTGGTGTGCGCGTGTACCGAAGCCGATGTCGAGGCGGTCCTGCGCCGGGCCGACACCGACCCCGGCCACCCCGTCATCCGGGCCGGTGACCACGGACGACGCGCCGCCGAGGCACGCCTGCTCACCAGGGTCCTGGGCCGGCACACGGGGGCCGTCCCCGTCACGATGACCCCCGACGACGAGGACCCGGACCGCTCCGACGACCTCACCGACGCCTGGAACCGGGTCCGCCAGGTGTGGGAGGCCATGGACACCATGGCCTCCGGTGGCCACGCCCTCGCCCACCTGGCCGAGGAACGAGGCCGCAGCATTGCCCGCGGCTGGGACCCCGACACCTTCTTCACCCCCGAACGAGGCGGCCCCGAGTACTGGCTGCACCGCGCCGAACGCGCGGCCGCCGGCGGGTTGGGCGGCCTGTCCCACCGCTCCGCGATCCGCCGCGAACTCGGCGTGACCACCGATCCCGACAGTCTGGCCCAACTGTGCGCCGTGGCCCGCCTGGAAAGCGACTGGCGCGAGGCCGTGGACCGCCGTACCCGCAGCGCGCCCCTGGCCGAACTCACCGACGATCTCGCCCGCGCCCTCCACGACCACCGGCGCGCCGGGGCGCAGCGTCTCACCGCGAACACCGAACTCCGGCTCTGGCGCGGTCGCGCCGTCATCGAGAACCGCCTGGAGACCCTCAACTGGCACCACGGCGGCGGCCGAACCGGACTCACCGGACTCACCGGACTCCTCGGAGCCCTACCGGCCTGGGTCTGCCGCACCGACCAGGTCCGTGCCCTGCCTCCGCAGGCTGGCCTGTTCGACCTGGTGATCGTGGCGGGAGCCGAACGAACCCGGGTCGGTGAACTCCTGCCCGTCCTCTACCGGGCCGACCGCGCCGTCGTCCTCGGCGACCCCGCGCACCCCGGGCCGCTCACCGCCCTGGAACCCGAGGAGGAACGCCGGGCCCTGGCCACCGCCGGGCTCGTTCCCGACCTTCTCGACGACCGAGCCCTGCGCTACGGTGCCGGCTCGGCCCTGCGCGCCGCCTACAAGGCCGCTCCGCCCATGCTGTGGCTGGACGAGCACCGGGGTGCCCCCGAAGCCCTGGCCACCGTCGCCGCACGCCACTGCTACGGGGGACGGGTCTCGGTGATCACCGAACCCGAACCCGCCCGAGGTCCCGTCTTCGACTGGCGTGACGTCACCGGCGAGTGCGAGGCCGCGCCGGGGTCCTCCTACATCAACCGTGACGAGGCCTATCGGGTCGCCGTGGTGGTCGACGAGCTCGATCGGGAACTCCCCGAAGGGCACACCCTGGCCGTGGTCGCACCCCTGCAACCCCAGGTGGCGTTGGTCCGCCGGCTGCTGCGCCAACGCGTCCTGCGCCGACCCGTCCGGGTCGGTGGCCCGGACCTGCTGACGGAGGGCGGCGGTACCAACGACGTCACCCTGCTGTCCCCGATGCTCACCACCGGCGGGTCCGCCATCGCCGAACGCCGGGTGCGCCGGATGAGCCACCTGTGGGCGTCGATCCTCACCCGGACCCGACGTCGGCTCGTGGTGGTGGGGGATCGATCCCACTGGGCCCAGGGCGACGGGCCCCTCGCCGACCTGATCGCCGGGGCCACGACCACCGGCACCGTGGCCACACCCGTCGATCCGGCCGGCGCCGCCCTGGTCGACGCCCTGCGCGCCGCCGGCACCGACGTCACCGTCGCGCCACGACTGCACGGTCATGCCGCCGACCTGCTCGTTCGCTACGGAGCCCGCAGGGTGGTGCTCCTGCTCGACCGCGAGCCCGACGGTCCCGCGCTACGCCGGCTCCTGGCCCGCGGCGAGGCCCTCAACGGGGCCACCGACGACCTCGTCGTGGTCGTCCCCGCCTGGCGTTGCCTGGCCGACCCGCGCGCCCTGGTCGAGGAGATCCTCTCCGCCTGCTGACCCCGGCCCCCGCCGCCCGGATCCCGGTCCGCCCCGGCCCGTGCCCCACCTATCCTGGGAGGCCACGCGCACATGCCCGAATCACCCTGGTTCGCCCGACAGGCCAGGCGATGCCGCGGGCGAAGAAGGGGAGACTCGGGTGCCCGAGGGACACACACTGCACCGGCTGGCCACACACTTCGACAAGGTCTTCGGCGGCGGCGCCGTGCGCGCCACCAGCCCCCAGGGCAGGTTCTCCGACGGGGCCGCGCGCGTCGACGGGCGGGTCCTGGTCGAGAGCGAGGCCCACGGAAAGCACCTCTTCCTGGGCTTCGACTCGGGCGAGTGGCTCCGCGTCCACCTGGGCCTCTACGGCGCCTGGACCTTCGGGGACGTCGACGGTGAACGTCACCTGGGCGCACCACGGGCCCCAGGCGCGGATCGGCTCGAACTGGAGCGCGACCCCGACGGCTTCGTCGTTCCGCCCGCTCCGGTGGGGGCCGTCCGCGCCCGCCTGGTCAACACCGGTGGCTGGGCCGACCTGCGTGGCCCCTCGGCCTGCGAGGTCATCACCACCGACGACAAGCACGCCGTCCAGAACCGGCTGGGTCCGGACCCCCTGCGCCCCGACGCCGACCCCGACCGGGCCTGGGGGATGATCTCGCGCTCGCGTACGACCATCGCCGCGCTGCTGATGCGCCAGGACGTCATCGCGGGCGTCGGCAACATCTACCGCGCCGAGTCCCTGTTCCGTGCCGGGATCGACCCCCTGACCCCCGGTAGGGAACTGGGCCGGGAACGGTGGGACACCCTGTGGGAGGACCTGTCCGTCCTGCTGCGTGACGGGGTGCGGGACGGCTACATCATCACCACCCGACCCGAGGACCGTCCCGATCCCGACGCCCACCCCGTGCCCCGGCCCGACACCCTCTACGTGTGCTACCGGACCGGTGAGCCCTGCCGGGTGTGCTCCTCGCCGATCGCCTCCTCGGAACTGGCCGGACGCACCCTGTACTGGTGCCCCGGATGCCAGCCCTGAGCCTCTCCCGAACCCTCCGTCCCACCCGTCACATCCGTCACAGTCGGGAAACTCCCTGGACCACGCCGTATGCGCGTGGGTTACAATCCCCTCTCGGTGACTGAACCGGTTCAGTACGTGAAGTAATGGGGAGGCGGCTTGGGGTCT
Organism: Nocardiopsis sp. NPDC055879; assembly: GCF_053615935.1. Taxonomy (NCBI): domain Bacteria; kingdom Bacillati; phylum Actinomycetota; class Actinomycetes; order Streptosporangiales; family Nocardiopsidaceae; genus Nocardiopsis; species Nocardiopsis sp. NPDC055879. The sequence continues at coordinate 30,443 of NZ_JBSHCT010000007.1, read as the reverse complement.
GTGATGAGGCGCCCGACGATCATGGACATCGCCAAGGCGGCGGGCGTGTCCAAAGGGGCGGTTTCCTACGCCCTCAACGGCCGCCCAGGAGTGTCCGAGACCACGCGGGAACGGATCCTCTCGATCGCCAGCGACCTCGGTTGGGCTCCCAGCAACCCCGCCCGAGCACTCGCCCCGGGAGGGCGGGTCGGCGCGATCGGCATGGTGGTGGACCGACCCGCCCGATCCCTCGGGATCGAACCGTTCTTCATGCAACTGGTCTCGGGAGTGGAGACCGAGCTCGCGGCCGCCGGCATAGACCTGATGCTCCAGGTGGCCGAGGACATCGGCTCCGAGCTCGCTGTCTACCGCCGCTGGGCCGCCGAACGCCGTGTCGACGGCGTCGTCATAGTGGACCTGCGGGTGGATGATCCCCGTCCCGAGGCCATGGGCGTCCTGCCGCTGCCCGCGGTCGTCCTGGGCGGGCCGGGCGGCACCGGCGGGCTGCCGTGCCTGTACACCGACGACGGCGCCTCGGTGCGCGAGGTCGTGCACTACCTGGCCGCGCTGGGCCATCGCCGGATCGTTCGGGTGGCCGGCCCCGAGGACTTCGTGCACACGGGCGACCGCACCCTCGCCTTCCAGGAGGCCGCTCGCCGAGCGGGCCTGGAGGAGGCGCGCACGGTGCACGCCGACTACACCGGGGAGGCCGGCGGGCGCACCACGCGGCGACTGCTCGCCGCCGCCGAGCCGCCCACCGCGCTGGTCTACGACAACGACCTGATGGCGTTGGCGGGCCTGGGCGTGGCCTCGGAGATGGGCGTGAAGGTGCCCTCGCAGCTGTCCATCGTGGCCTGGGACGACTCCGCGCTGTGTCGTCTGGTGCGCCCCTCGCTCACCGCTATAAGCCGTGACGTGTTCGGTCACGGTCGCATAGTGGCCGAGATGCTCAACCGACTCCTGGCGGGGGAGCGCGTCGAGGATCGGGAGACCCCGTTGGGCGAGCTCCAACCCCGGGGGAGCACGGGCCCCTTGACCCCTTGAACGAGGATGGTGGCCCGACGGCGTGCACGGAACCGGTTCAGTGCCGGTCTTCTCGGTGTGTCTTCGGGTCGACATGCCTGTTACAAGCGGATAACACCGAAGTGACGGGGATTGACGGGCTTCGTCCGGGCATGCTGTTGTGGACCTCACTTACCCGGTTCAGTAACGGCCCTTCGCGCTCACTACTGGGAGCGCTCCCAGCCTTCCTCTCAGGAATCGGCTTCCCCCCTGAAAAGGGCCGACCGGGTCGAAGGAGGAGTCGAGATGAAATCTCTGAGACTTCCCGCCGCCCTTGCGGCGGTGGCGCTCATCGCCACCGGCTGTTCGGACGAAGGCGGGTCCGCCAACGGTGGCAGCTATCCCCGGGAGGAGACCCTGTACACCACGGGTACCGCCTGGAGTCCGCCGACCAGCTGGAACCCCATGATGCGCGGCAACTTCGCCGTCGGCACGATCGGCATGGTCTACGAGTCGCTCTTCCACTACGACCCCGAGTCCGGGGAGTACGTCCCCTGGCTCGCCGAGGGCGACGAGTGGCCCGACGAGCAGACCCACGTCATCAACCTGCGCGAGGGGATCACCTGGAACGACGGTGAGCCCCTGGTCGCCCAGGACGTCGTCACCACCCTCGAACTGGGCAAGGTGGACGGCGTTCCCTACAGCACGGTCTGGGACTACGTCGAGTCCGTCGAGGCCACCGACGAGCAGACCGTCACGGTGAACTTCTCCGAGCCCCGTGCCCAGGAGTGGATGAACTGGGCCTACTCCAACCCGATCGTCCCGGACCACATCTGGGCCGACATGGAGGAGACCCAGATCGTCGAGGGCGCCAACGAGAACCCTGTCGGCACCGGCCCCTACGGCTACGAGTCGCACGACGACGAGCGCATGATCTGGGAGCGCAACGACGACTGGTGGGGCACCGACGCGCTCGACCTCACCATGGACGCCCGCTACGTCGTCGACATCGTCAACGCCTCCAACGACGTCACCCTGGGCATGCTCACCCAGGGCGAGGTCGACCTGTCCAACAACTTCCTGCCCGGCATCGACCAGGTGTTGGAGAGCAACGAGCTGATCACCAGCTACTACGACGGCCCGCCCTACATGCGCAGCGCCAACACCGCGTGGCTGATCCCCAACCACGACGTCGCCCCGCTGGACGACGCGGCCTTCCGCCAGGCGCTGGCCCACGCGATCAACATCGATCAGATCATCGAGGGTCCCTACTCCAACCTGGTCGAGGCCGCCAGCCCCACCGGTCTGCTCCCCGAGTGGGACGACTACATCGACCACGAACTGGTCGAGGAGGCGGGCTTCAGCCACGACAAGGACGAGTCCGTGGCCTTCCTGGAGGACGCCGGCTACCTGGACGAGGACGGTGACGGCTTCGTCGAGACCCCTGACGGTGAGCCCATCTCCCTGACCCTGGCGGTCCCCTCCGGCTGGACCGACTGGATGGAGGCCGCGCGCCTCATCGCCCAGGACGCCCAGGAGGTCGGCATCAACATCGAGGCCGAGTTCCCCGACGAGGACCTGCTGAACCAGAACCGTAACAGCGGTGAGTACGACCTGGTCATCAACAACGCCCGGCAGCTGAGCAACACGCCGTGGACCTACTACGAATACCTCTTCCAGATGCCCATCCGCGATGAGCAGACGACGGTGAACTTCCACCGTTACGAGAACGAGGAGGCGTGGGACCTCACCCAGCAGCTCGCCGCCGTCCCCGCGGACGACACCGAGGGCATGGCCGAGGTGAGCTCGCAGATCCAGGAGATCTACCTGGAGGAACTCCCCACCATCCCGCTTTGGTACAACGGCCAGTGGGCGCAGGTCAGCAACGCGAACTGGACCAACTGGCCCAGTGAGGACGGCGACCTGGCCACCCCCGCGGTCCTCTGGGAGGGCTGGTACGAGCTGGGCTTCATCGAGACCCTCGCGGCGATCGAACCCGCCGCCGAGTAGGCCCCTGGGAGCGCTTCCGCCCTGGGAGCGCTCCGTGAACCCGCCCCCGTCGCGGTGCCCCGGCACCTCGACGGGGGTACTCGACCGCCCATCGCCATCACCAGGAGGAACGTGTGTGGCGCTACATCGGACGTAAGTCCTTCGTCTACCTGCTGACGTTCATCGTCGCGGTCACCATCAACTGGATGATCCCCCGCTTCATGCCCGGCGACCCCGTCCGGAGCATGCTCACCCGCGCGGCGGTCGACGACCCCGACGCGCTCGCCCGCATGACCGATTACTACAACGGGGTCTTCGGCCTCGACAAGCCCCTGTACGAGCAGTACTTCGCCTTCTGGGCCGGACTGTTCCGGGGTGACCTCGGCATCAGCGTGATGCTGTACCCCCAGGAGGTCACCGACGTCATCATGCGCGCGGTGCCCTACACACTCGCGCTGCTGCTGCCCGCCATCCTCCTCAGCTGGATCATCGGCAACCGCTTCGGGGCCTTCGCCGCCCGTAGCAAGATCCTGGACAACACGCTCCTGCCGGTCGGTTACGTCCTGACCGCGACCCCGTACATGTGGCTCGCGCTGTTGCTCGCCTGGAGTCTGGGCATCGTCGCCGGGGTCTTCCCCACCTCCGGCGGCTACAGCTTCTCCCTGCGCCCGGAGTTCAGCTGGCTGTTCATCTCCAGCCTGATCACCCACTGGGTGCTGCCGTTCCTGTCCATGTTCGTCGTGGCGTTGGGCGGCTGGGCCATCGGCATGCGCAACCTCATCATCTACGAGCTGGAAGCGGACTACTCCAACTACCTCAAGTCCCTGGGCGCGCCCCGGAAACTGATCCGCCGCTACGCGTTCCGCAACGCGATGCTCCCGCAGATCACCGGTCTGGCCGTGCAGCTGGGCACGGTCATCGCCGGCGCCCTGCTCACCGAGATCGTCTTCAACTACCCCGGCCTCGGCAGCCTGATCCTCGATTCCCTGAACAGCCGCGACTTCTTCCTGCTCCAGGGGGTCTTCCTGTTCGTGGTCGTGGGCGTGCTGATCGCCAACTTCATCATCGACATCATCTACGTCCTGGTCGACCCGCGTACGCGCGTGCAGATGACGGGAGGCGCGTCATGACCAACGTTCCCGGAGCGCCGGGGTCGGCCGATTCCGGCACCGCCCCCGAACCGGTCGCCGAGCGCAAGGTCTCCGAGACCCTGCACTTCGCCCGGCGCAACCCCAAGCTCCTCATCGGGCTGAGCATCGTGCTCGGCTTCCTGCTGCTCGGCCTCGTCGGGCCCTTGTTCGTCGACCACGGTCCCAACGAGTACGTCGGTCCGCAGACGCAGTCGCCCAACGGCGAGTACTGGTTCGGCACCACCACGTTCGGTCAGGACGTGTGGGCCCAGTTCGTCTACGGCGTGCGTTCGACCTTCGTCATCGGTTTCCTCGGCGGCGGCATCGCCTTCGTCCTGGGCACCACGATCGGGTTCATCGCCGGGTACAAGGGCGGGATCATCGACGAGATCCTGAACATGATCACCAACGTCGTGCTGGTGCTGCCCGCCCTGGTCGTGCTGATCGTGGCCGTGGCCTACCTGGACGTCAAGGGTCTCTTCGTGCAGGGCCTGTTCATCGGCCTGACCTCTTGGCCCTGGGCCGCGCGAGCGGTCCGCTCCCAGGCGCTGACCCTGGCCAACCGCGACTACGTGGACCTGGCCCGGCTCAGTGGACGGCGCACCTGGCGGATCATCACCTCCGAGATGGCGCCCAACATGAGCTCCTACCTGGTGATGTCGTTCATCCTCATGTTCGGTGGGGCCGTCCTCATCGCCGCCGGACTCGACTTCATCGGCCTTGGTCCCTCCAACGGGGTCTCCCTCGGCATGATGCTGGAGAGCGCCATGCAGTGGAGCGCCCTGCAGCTCGGCATGTGGTGGTGGTTCATTCCACCGGGTGCCGGGATCACCGCGATCGTCGGTTCGATGTACATCCTCAACGTCGGGTTGGACGAGGTCTTCAACCCCAAGCTGCGGGAGCTGTGATGACACTCCGCGTCAACGACCTGAAGGTCTACTACCAAACCCTGCGCGGGGACGTCCACGCCCTCGACGGGGTGAGCTTCGACCTCGCCGACGGGGAGATCATGGGCCTGGCCGGTGAGTCCGGCTGTGGTAAGACCACCCTCGGCAAGAGCCTGATCCGGTTGGACAACCGGATGCGGCACGTCGACGGCACCGTCGAGCTGGACGGCCAGAAGCTGCCCATCTCCGACGACGACGCCATGAACCCCTACCGCTACCACGAGATCTCGCTCATCCCGCAGTACGCGATGAGCGCCCTCAACCCCACCCGCAAGATCGGGCGGATGATCAACGAGCTCCTGAAGGCCCGAGGGGTGAAACCGGACACCGTCGCCGACGAGCTGCGCCGCCGCCTCGAACTGGTGGGTCTGGACCCCCAGGTCCTCGACCGGTTCCCCATCGAGCTCTCCGGCGGCATGAAGCAGCGCGTGGTCATGGTGATGTCCACCCTGCTCGACCCGTCCCTGCTCATCGCCGACGAGGCCACCTCGGCCCTGGACGTGTCCACCCAGCGTTCGGTGGTGGAGTCCATGGTGGAGTTCCGCGACCGGGGCTTCATCAAGAGCATGATCTTCGTGACCCACGACATCTCGCTCGTCTACCAGATGGCCGACACGGTCATGGTGATGTACGCGGGTCGCGTCGCGGAGAAGGCCCCGGCCTCCACCATCATCAACGACCCACAGCACCCGTACACCAAGATGCTCATCGGCGCGCTGCCGGAGGTGGGTTCGACCACCGAGGACACCCGTCTGGAGGGTATCCCGGGTACCCCGCCCGGTCTGCTGAACCCGCCCACCGGTTGCCGGTTCAAGGACCGGTGTCCCATCGCCTCGGAGGAGTGCTCCGAGGTGCCGCCGCTGGTGGAGATCGAACCCGGCCACTGGGCCGCCTGCTGGAAGACGGGGAGGTAGCGCCGTGCTGGAACTGAGCCATGTGCACAAGGTGTACCGGGTGGGCGCGTTCGGCGGCTCGACACTGCGCGCGGTGCGCGACGTCGACCTGGTGGTGAAACCCGGTGAGGTGGTGTCGCTGATCGGTGAGTCCGGCAGCGGCAAGAGCACCCTCGGCAAGATGGTGCTCGGCCTGACCAAGCCCAGCCAGGGCACCATCACCTTCGAGGGCAAGGACGTGACCCGCCTGAGGGGGTTCGCCGAGAAGAAGGAGTACTACCGCCACGTGCAGGGCGTCTTCCAGGACCCCTTCAGCTCCTTCAACCCCATCTTCAAGGCGGACCGGGTCTTCGAGATGATCCGCTCCTCCTACTTTCCCGGGGTGTCGGACGCCGACTGGCGCGCGAAGGTCCTGGACGTGATCGGGACGGTCCGCCTGGACCCCGACAACGTCCTGAACAAGTACCCGCACCAGCTCAGCGGCGGGCAGTTGCAGCGACTGCTCATCGCGCGGGCGCTGCTGTTGGACATCCGTCTGCTGGTGGCCGACGAGATCATCAGCATGTTGGACGCCTCCACCCGCATCGACGTGCTGAACCTGCTCGCCGACCTCAAGGAACGCGGCCTGGGGATCCTCTTCGTCACCCACGACCTGTCGCTGGGCAACTACGTCAGCGACCGGTCGGTGATCCTGCACAAGGGCGCCATCGCGGAGATGGGCCCGACCAAGAGGGTGTTCGACAACCCACTGCACCCCTACAGCCGTCACCTGCTCTCGTGCGTGCCCCAACTGCACCGCACCTGGGCCGAGGTGGACGCCGAACTGGCCGCGGACCCACCCGAGGACGTCGAACTGCCCGTGGTCGCCGAGGGCGACGACTCCGCCCCACTGGTGGAGGCGGAGCAGGGGCACTTCGTCGGAATCGATCAGCGCTGACCCTCCCCTCTTTCGGGGGACGGTGGCACACAGAGGGAAGAGGAGCACGCATGACCGCGTGGTTCGACCTGCACGATGGCTGGACACTGGCCGCGACGCCCCATGAGGGCGCGCTCGCCGAACCGGCCGCCACGCTTCATGGGGCCGGGGGGCTCACCGCGACCGTGCCGGGCTGCGTCCACACCGACCTGCTCGACCACGGTCTGATCGAGGACCCCTACCTCGACGACAACGAGACCCGTCTGGGTTGGATCGGGCGCACCGACTGGAGCTACACCCGCTCCCTGTCGGCGGAGGTCGCCGCCCTGGCCGGTGATACGCCGGCCGAACGCGTCGACCTGGTGTGCGAGGGACTGGACACCTTCGCCACCGTCCGAGTCGGCGACCGCGAGGTGGGGCGCACCGCGAACATGCACCGGTCGTACCGGTTCGACGTCACCGAGGCGCTGGGCGAGGCCGGGGCGAGCCCCGGGCTGGAGGTGCGTTTCGACGCCCCCTACCGGCGCGCCGAGGCCGAGCGTGACCGCTTGGGCCCGCTGCCCGCCGCCTACGACGAGCCCTACCAGTACGTCCGCAAGATGGCCTGCAACTTCGGCTGGGACTGGGGGCCGACCGTGGTCACCTCCGGGATCTGGCGGCCGATCCGCCTGCACGCCTGGTCGACGGCGCGTCTGGCGTCGGTGCGGCCGCTGGTGTCGGTCTCCGCGGACGGCTCCCGGGGAAGGGTCTCCCTGCGGTTGAACGTGGAGCGCACCGAGGCGGGGCACGACACCGTGTTGACGGTGAACGCGTCGGTCGCCGGGGTCACCGGGACCGTCACGATCCCGGCAGGGGAGGACGAGGTCGCCCTCGACCTGGAGGTGAACGACCCCGACCTGTGGTGGCCACGCGGCCACGGCGGCCAACCCCTGTACGACCTGTCGGTGGAACTGTCCGCGCCCGGTGGCGTCCTGGACACCTGGGAACGTCGGATCGGGTTTCGCGACGTGGCGGTGCACAGCGCCCCCGACGAGCACGGGGCGGCCTTCGCGGTCCGTGTCAACGGTCGCGACATCCTGGTCAGGGGCGCCAACTGGATCCCCGACGACACTTTCCCCTCCCGGCTGGACCGGGCCCGCTACACGGAGGCGATCGACCAGGCCTGCGCGGCCGGGATGAACCTGCTGCGGGTGTGGGGCGGTGGGATCTACGAGGCGGACGACTTCTACGACGTGTGCTCCGAGCGCGGCGTCCTGGTCTGGCAGGACTTCCTGTTCGCCTGCGCCGCCTACCCGGAGGACGAGCCCCTGCGGTCGGAGGTGGAGGCGGAGGCCCGAGACGCGGTCGTCCGCCTGTCCCCGCACGCCTCGCTCGCGGTGTGGTGCGGAAACAACGAGAACATCTGGGGCCACGAGGACTGGGGCTGGAAGGAGAAGTTGGCGGGGCGGTCCTGGGGGGCCGGGTACTACCTGGACCTGTTGCCTCGGGTGGTGGCCGAACTCGACCCCACCCGTCCCTACTGGCCGGGCAGCCCGTACTCCGAAGGCGAGGATGTGCACCCCAACGACCCCGCCCACGGCACCATGCACCTGTGGGACGTGTGGAACGAGCTGGACTACACGGTGTACCGGGACCGCAGGCCGCGGTTCGCCGCCGAGTTCGGATACCAGGCGCCGGCGAACCACTCGACCCTGCGCGCGGCCGTGTCGGACGACCCGCTCACCCCCACCTCACCGGGTGTGCTGCACCACCAGAAGGCGATCGATGGCAATGGCAAGCTCGCTCGCGGGCTCGCTCTGCACTTCGGCGACCGTGAGTGGTCCTACGACGACTGGCACTACCTCACCCAGGTGAACCAGGCCAGGGCGCTGACCGTGGGCATCGAGCACTTCCGTTCCACCTGGCCGTATTGCACCGGCACGGTGGTCTGGCAGATCAACGACTGCTGGCCGGTCACCTCATGGGCGGCGGTGGACGGCGCGGGCAGGCGCAAACCCCTGTGGTACGCGCTGCGCCGCGTGTACGCCGACCGGGTCGCCACGGTCCAACCCGTCGACGACGGGCTGACCGTGGTGCTGGGCAACGACACCGACACCGAGTGGGTGACGGAGCTGACGGTGACGCGCCGTGACATCGCCACGGGGTCGGAACTGGCGGCCTCCTCGCACCCGGTCCGGGTGGCGCCGCGCGGCGCGCTGCGGGTCCCGGTGCCCGAGGAGGTGTCCCGGTCCGGCGAGCCGGGCGGTGAGGTGATCACCGTCGACGGGGCGGAGGAGCGCGCGTGGTGGTTCTTCGCCCGAGACCACGAGATCGCGTACAGAAAACCGGAATTCGAAGTGGAAACCCGGGTCATTGGTTCCGATTTGCGGGTGAAGGTGCGGGCCGGAGTGCTCTTGCGGGACCTGGTCCTGAACGTCGACAGGATCGCCCCGGACGCCGTCGTGGACAGCGCCCTGGTGACCTTGTTGCCGGGGGAGGAGCACACGTTCACCGTTCACGGCGGCGCCGACCTCGATCCGGGGAAGGTGTCGGCGTCACCTGTCCTGAGGTGCGTCAACGACACCCTTGTGGCCTCTTTGTGAGCATCATGTGACGTTCCGGTGATCGCCACCTGAATAACACGGGACCCCCATGCGGCCCGCCGGTATTCCTCGGCGGGCCGTGTGTGTTGCCACACTCGAAACCCTCACTCGGGGCGCCGGCTGTGGTACGTTCAAGGTGATTGTTAGTCGTTGAATTTCGCAGTTGGTGTCTTGCCCGCGGAGTTTGTGACCGGCGGGCGGTTTCTCATGGAGTCGGCTCGCGGCAATTATCGGGCGTGAGTATGCGTCCGTGTTACACCGAGCTGAAGGAGAGAACATGGCTCAGGGAACTGTGAAGTGGTTCAACGGCGAGAAGGGCTTCGGCTTCATCTCCCCCGACGGCGGCGGCCCCGACGCCTTCGTTCACTACAGCGCCATCCAGGGTTCGGGCTTCCGTAACCTGGAGGAGAACCAGCGCGTGGAGTTCGAGATCGTCGAGGGCACCCGTGGCCCGCAGGCCGAGAACGTCGTCGCCATCTAACGATCGCACAGACGTAGCGTCGTCGCCCCGCTCAGCAGGGGCGTGAACGTCGCCGAACACCCCCGGACGGGTACCACCCGCCGGGGGTGTTCTTTTTGTGTCCGCGGGGTCCGCGTGCCGTGCGCACGGCGCCGGACACACGAACGCCCCGGCCGTGGGGAAGACGGTCGGGGCGTTCGACGTTCGGATCAACCGGCCAGGAGGCGCTCCGTGTGCTCGCGCACCTCGGGGGTGTCCAGGCCGCGCACGGTCACGGTGGTGCGGCGACGCAGCGCGTCGTCGACGGTCACCGCCCACTCGTGGTCACGGGCGAAGACGACCTGCGCCCACACGTCCGGGCCGTCCGGGTGGATGCGCTCGCCCAGCTCCGGCCGGTCGCGGACCAGGGCCGCGATGTCCATGGCCAGGCTCCCGTAGTGGGTGGCCAGGTGTCGGGCGACCAGCGGGTCCACGCGTGCCCCCGGCTCACGGTCGATGATGAGCCGCTGGGTGACCGCGTCGGGGCTGGCCAGACCGGGCAGCGGAACGGTCCGCAGCGGGTCGGCCATGCCCTCGCCCAGCGGCACGGACGACACCTTGCGCAGCGCCTCCACCACGGTCCGACCGATGTGCCGGTAGGTGGTCCACTTGCCGCCGGCCACCGACAACATCCCTCCACGACCCTGGGAGACCACGGTCTCCCGCTTGGCGGAACTGGTGTCTCCGGGGCCGCCCGGCAGCACGCGCAGGCCGGCGAACGAGTACGTCATCCGATCACGGTCCAGGTAGGAGGGGTCGATGCCCATCGACGCCTCGCTCAGGATCTGGTCCACATCGGAGGGGACCACGCCCACGTCGGCCGGGTCGCCCTCGTAGGCCTCGTCCGTGGTCCCGAGCAGCAGGTGGCCCTCCCACGGGATCGCGAAGGACACCCGGTACTTGTCCACGGGGATGGTCAGCGCCGCGCGCCACGGGTCCGGGGTGTTCAGCACCAGGTGGGCACCCTTGGACAGACGCACGCTGGGCGCCGCGTTCGGGTCCTCCATACGACGCAGGTGGTCCACCCACGGGCCGGTGGCGTTGAGCACCAGTCGCGCGTCCACGCCGAACTCCTCGCCGGAGACCCCATCGCGCAGTTCGGCGCCGGTGACACGACCGCTGGTGGTGCGCAGTCCCCGAACCTCGGCGTGGTTGAGCACCACGGCACCGGCGTCCACGGCCGCGCGCACCGACATGACGGCCATGCGGCTGTCGTTCATCTGGTGGTCGCTGTAGGCGGCCACCGATTTGAGCCCGTCGGTGCGCAGACCCGGGGCCAGGCGCTTGGCCTGCTTGGGGGAGAGCAGCCGGCCCATGCCGTCGCCGAAGGCCGACAGCGCCGAGTACAGGAAGACGCCCGCACCCATCTTCGCGGCGCCGTGCGGGCCGTCGTTGTAGATGGGCACGAGGAAGGGGCGGTGGTTGACCAGGTGCGGGGCGACGTCGGAGGCCAGCGAGCGGCGTTCGCGGTGGTTCTCGGCGACCAGGCGCACGTTGCCGGTCTGAAGGTAGCGCAGTCCGCCGTGCACGAGCTTGGAGGAGGCACTGGAGGTGGCGCCGGCGAAGTCGCCGGCGTCGACCATGGCCACACGCAGTCCGGCCTGGGTGGCGGTCCACGCCACGGAGGTCCCGAGGATGCCGCCGCCGATGACCAGGAGGTCGAAGGTGCCGCGGGTGAGTTCCTCACGGGTGTGGGTCCGGTATAGGGGTGTGGCGCGGTGGGTGTCGGCCTTCATGGCTGGTGCTCCGTCCGTTGGGGAGGGGTGGCTGGTGCACGTACCTGAACGGACTCCGCGATTCAGGCTGGTGTCGACTGCATGATACGACAATGCCGAACGATGCCCAAGGTTGACCGCCCCTTGTTCTGAAGTCCGCCATCTCGGCGGTGCTGGGGGATGCTGCGCCAGAGGCTGATGTGACACGGTGGAGTGGAAGTGTCGCCAGTGGTGCACGGTATGCGACATTGTCGCACATTAGACGTCTGTCAGGCCTTCGAGGGTTCGGGTTCTGGAATCCAACCTCTCGTAAGACGACATCCCGGTTTCGGGGACGGAATCACGACCTGGATTCCGGGTTCCACGGATTGCCCCACAGGGCGGGTGTTCCCGGTTCTACGATGAGCCCCATCATGGCCACTAGGTACTCTCCCACCATCCGGCGACGCCGCCTGTCCGCCGAACTCCGCCGGATTCGGCTCGCCGCGCGCAAGACCGGCGAAGAGGTCGCCGCCGACGCCGGTCTGTCCAAGTCCACCTACTCCAACATCGAGTCGGGGGTGAAGAAGAGGCCCACGGTCGCCGAGGTCAAGGCGGTCCTGGAAGTCTGTGAGGTCGCTCCCGGGCGTGAGTTCGACGAGATCCTCGACCTGTGCCGCCAGTCCCTGGAACGCGGCTGGTGGACCCGCTACCGCGACGTCCTGGCCGCGCGCTTCGTCGGCTTCGAGACCGAGGCGAGTGCGATCACCACCTGGCAGCCCCTCATGATCCCCGGGCTCCTCCAGGTGCCCGAGTACATGAAGGTCAACGCCCAGGCCTGCCTGGCCGGCCCCCAGGAGATCCGGCGGGCCATCGACGCCCGCATGACCCGTCAGCGCATCCTGGAGGACCAGGATCCTCCCCGGCTGTGGGCGATCTTCGACGAGGGTTCCCTCCTGCGGTTGAAGGACCACCCGCGGACCAAACGCGTCCAGGTCGAGCACCTCCTGGAGATGGCGCGGCGCCCCAACATCACCGTGCAGCTGACCCGCGCGGACCGGCTCAACCCCGGAAGCGGTGGCTCGTGCGTGGTGTTGGAGTTCCCCGACCCCATCGACCCCACGGTCGTCTTCCTGGAGACCACCACCGACGGCATCTACCTGGAGGAGCCGGACGAGGTGGTCCGCTACCAGAACCTGGTGGACCACCTACGGCTGATGGCCCTTCGTCCGGCGGAGACCCTGGAGTACCTCCAAGAGGTGCACCTGGACCCATGAGGACGGGGGCGCCCGATCGACGTCGGACGCCCCCCATGGAGTTTCGTACGGGGTTCTCGGTGGGGATCAGCCGCCGAAGCCGGTCAGCTTCCAGATCCAGGAACCGATCACGGCACCGATGATGGGACCGACGATCGGGACCCAGGAGTACCCCCAGTCCGAGGAGCCCTTGCCGGGAATGGGCAGCAGGGCGTGCGCGATACGCGGGCCCAGGTCACGGGCCGGGTTGATGGCGTACCCGGTGGGACCACCGAGGGACATACCGATCGCGAACACCAGCAGACCCACCATCAGCGGGGCCAGACCGTTGGCGAACAGGTCGGACAGCATGACACCGCCCTCCGAGGACACCGCGTCGGCGTTGGCACCGATGCCGAGGATGCCCAGCAGCAGCAGCGCGGTACCGATGATCTCCGTGACCAGGTTGAGGAGCGGCTTGCGCACCGCCGGAGCGGTGGAGAAGACGCCCAACTTGGCGCCCTGGTCCTCGGTGTGCTCCCAGTGCGGGAGGTAGGCCAGGTACACCAGGACGGCACCGACGAAGGCACCCGCGATCTGGGCGGCGATGTAACCGGGCACCAGCGCCCACTCGAAGTCGCCGATGCTGGCCATGCCCAGCGTGACCGCCGGGTTGATGTGGGCGCCGCTGGTGGTGCCGACGACGTAGATGGCCATCGTGACCGCCATCCCCCAGCCGAACGTCACGACGATCCAGCCCGCGTTGAGGGCCTTGGACCGGGCTAGGGAGACACCCGCGACGACACCACAGCCGAGCAGGGTGAGGATCGCGGTTCCGATGAATTCTGCGAGATAGACCATGGGGATCTCCGCCCCCTTGGCGGGGGCAGCCGGGTCACGGGTGTCACCTGGCCCGTGTGGCATGAACCGCAGCGGATTCGCGCCGACACGGGCATAATCGGACACACCCGTCACATTTGAATGGGGAGTGGGCACCTGGTCGGTGCCCTGGATCCGCGCCCCAAGGGTTCCAGTTCGCTCTGTCCCCTTGGGGCGCGGTCACGCGTGTGGTGCGGGACGGCTGACGTCCGCCCGTACGCTTCAGGCGTTCTCGTGCTCGACCCAGCCCAGGGTGCGCTCGACGGCCTTGTTCCAGTTGTGGTACTCGCGTTCACGAACCGACGAATCCATCTTCGGGTTCCATTCGGCGGCCTTGTGCCAGTTGGCGCGCAGCGTCTCGATGTCGGGCCAGTAACCCACGGCCAGACCGGCCGCGTAGGCCGCGCCCAGACACGTGGTCTCGGCGACCATCGGACGCACCACCTCGGCGTCGAGCACGTCGGACAGGATCTGCATGAGCAGGTTGTCCGCGGTCATGCCGCCGTCGACCTTCAGGGTGGTCAGATCGATCTGCGAGTCGGCGTTCATGGCGTCGACGACCTCGCGGGTCTGCCAGGCCGAGGCCTCCAGGACGGCGCGCGCGATGTGACCCTTGTTCACGTAACCGGTCAGGCCGGCGATGACGCCGCGGGCGTCGCTGCGCCAGTGCGGGGCGAACAGGCCGGAGAAGGCCGGAACGATGTAGCAACCGCCGTTGTCGTCCACGGTGCGGGCCAGGGTCTCGATCTCCGGAGCGGAGGAGATCAGGCCGAGGCTGTCGCGCAGCCACTGCACCAGGGAGCCGGTGACCGCGATGGAGCCCTCCAGCGCGTACACCGCCGGGGTGTCCCCGATCTTGTAGCCGAGGGTGGTGAGCAGCCCGTTCTCGGACTTGATGGGCTTGGTGCCGGTGTTCATGACCAGGAACGTGCCGGTGCCGTAGGTGCCCTTGACGTCGCCCGGGTCGAAGCAGGTCTGACCGAACAGCGCGGCGTGCTGGTCGCCCAGTGAGGAGGCGACCGGGGTGCCGGCCAGGTAGCCGGTGGACTCGCCGTAGACCTCGGAGGAGGACCGGATCTCCGGCAGGAGGCTCGCCGGGATGTCCATGGCCGCCAGGATCTCGTCGTCCCAGGCCAGGGTCTCCAGGTTCATCAGCATGGTGCGGCTGGCGTTGGTGACGTCGGTGACGTGCTTGCCGGTCAGCTTCCAGATCAGCCAGGTGTCCATGGTGCCGAACAGCAGCTCACCGCGGTCGGCGCGCTCGCGGACCCCCTCGACGTTGTCGAGGAGCCAGCGGATCTTGGGGCCGGAGAAGTAGGTGGCCAGCGGCAGACCGCACTTGGGACGGAAGCGGTCCTGGCCCTCCTCACCGCCGAGTTCACGGGCGATCTCGTCGGTGCGGGTGTCCTGCCAGACGATCGCGTTGTAGACCGGCTCACCGGTCTCCTTGTCCCAGATCAGCGTGGTCTCGCGCTGGTTGGTGATACCGATGGCGGCGATCTGGTCGGGGGTGATGTCGCTCTTTTGCAGCGACTTCTGGACGACGGACTCGACGTTGGTCCAGATCTCCAGGGCGTCGTGTTCCACCCAACCCGGCTTGGGGAAGATCTGGCGGTGCTCACGTTGATCGACCGAGACGATGCGCCCGTCCTGGTCGAAGAGGATGCAGCGGCTCGACGTGGTGCCCTGGTCGATCGCGGCGATGTACTGCTGGCTCATCGGTCTCGCCTTCAGATGGACGTGGATGGGGACGGGGGGTCGGAACATGCATTACAGCGGTCATCCCCGCATGGCGTACGACAATGACGTATGATTAGGCGTTAGTTTCGACTGTGTTTCCTTCCCATGTCAAGAGCGCGTGACGCAATCGTGTCGCGTGAGTCACAAGCCCTAGACCCCCACCATCTCAGGCGAAGGCGGACATCAGAAGAACCCCACTCCGGAAACCACGGTGAGCGGGGTTCGTCCGACGGGGTCGCAAGCGCGCTCGTGGCGGGCCTCAGTACGGGGTCACGCCCAGGTCGCGGGAGATCGCGCGAGCCGCGTCGCGGATGTAGGAGACCTGCTCCATGTCGGGGCGGCCGGCCTCGTCGCGCAGGCGCTCGACCGCGCCGCGCACCCCGATCGCGCCGACGGTCACTCCACGCCGGTCGCGGATGGGCGCGGCTATGGACACCTCGCCGTCGACGAGTTCCTCCACTTCCCAGCCCCAGCCCTGTTCGCGGATCTCGTCCAGACCCGCTTCCAGGTCGGCCATGGTGGTGACCGTATGGCGGGTGAAGGCGGTGAGTTCCACGGGGGAGTCGGTCTCCACCGCGGCCACGTCCTCGGGGACCGCCAAGGGGTCGAAGGCCATCAGGACCTTGCCCAGGGCCGTCGCGTGCAACGGCAGCAACGTGCCCACGTCCAGGGTCTGACTGGAGGAGTCGGGGCGGAAGACGTGGTGCACCACGAGCACCTGGTGCTTGTGCAGGGTGCCGATGCGCACGCTCTCCCCGCTTCGGGAGGCCAGGGTGTCGGCCCAGTTCAGGGCCCGGGTCCGCAGTTCGTTGCCGTCCAGGTAGCGGGTGCCCAGGCTGAGCATGCCCCCGCCCAGGCGGTAGCGACTCGACTCGGGGTCCTGCTCCACGAACCCCACGTGTTGCAAGGTGCGAAGGATGCCCAGGGCCGTGCCCTTGGGCAGTTGGAGGGATCGGGAGATCTCGGCCAGGCTCAGTCCCCGGGCGCCACTGGCCAGCAGCCGCAGGATAGCGGCGGCGCGTTCGATGGACTGGATTCTTCCCGGCATTGCGGTGCTACCACTCTCTAGTACGACAATGTCATACGCCAGATGCTACTACGCGATGTGACGCTCGACACCTGCCGGCCCCGGGTTCACGGCGGAGCCGGGCAAGTGTACCGAGGCTCCACCCCGCTGACCTGCGGCCGGGCCCGATCAGAGTTGGGCGACGGCCTTCGCGGTCGCCTTCGCCGCGTCCTCGACGTCGCTGTCGGTGATCTCCAGGCTCACGACCATCCGGATACGGTCACCGCCGCCCGTCGCGAGCACCCCCTGCGCGGCGAACGCCTCCACGTACCGACCGGCCTCGCCCTCGGGGGTGGTCACCAGCACCATGTTGGTTCGCGCCACCGCGTCCAGGCCGGGAAGCTCGTTCAGGAGTTCGGCCAGGCGAGCGGCCCGCTCGTGGTCCTCCACCATGCGTTCACGGTGATGGCGCAGCGCGTACAGGGCACCCGCGGCGATGACGCCCGCCTGACGCATACCGCCGCCGAGCAGCTTTCGACCGCGCCGGGCCCGCCGAATCGTGTCCGCGTCACCGGCCACCGCCGAACCCACCGGTGCGCCCAGGCCCTTGGAGAAGCACACCGAAACCGTGTCGAAGCCCTCGGCCACCACGGCCGGCCCCACCTCCAGGTGGGCGGCGGCGTTCCACAGCCGGGCGCCGTCCAGGTGCGCCCTCAACCCGTGGGCGTGCGCGAAGTCGGTCACGCGCCGCTGCTCGGCCAATGGGACGACCCGACCGGAGAAGGTGTTCTCCAACCACAACAGGGCGGGATCCGCGCGATGCACGTCGCCCAGCCCGGTGATCCACCCGTCGAGGAGCTCTTGGGCGGGGAACGGGTCGCCCGAGTACAGCCTCGGCAGGACCCGGGACAACACGACCGCCGCGCCCTGTTCGTCACCGATGAGGTGGTGGTTCTCGTGCGCCCACACCTCCTCGCCGCTGCGGGCCGCCACCCACAGGCCCAGCTGGTTGGCCATGTGGCCGGAGGTGACGTAGAGGGCGGCCTCCTTGCCGAGCAGGGCGGCCGTCTCCTCCTCCAGTTCGCGGACGGTGGGGTCCTCGCCCCACACGTCGTCGCCGACCTTCGCCTCGGCCATGGCCAGGCGCATTTCCTTCGTGGGTCGGGTGAAGGTGTCCGAGCGCAGGTCGATCATGAGGGTCCCCCGGGGTGGCTGAGGCGGCCGCGGCGACGCGGAAGAGGCGGGTACGGCCATGACGATACTGGGCGACCCTTCGCGGTGGCCTACCCGCCCGGTGTGGATCAGCCCTCATCCGCCAGGCTCAGGGAGGTGTCGCCGTCGTGCAGGGCGTAGCGGCGATACCAGGAGTCCAAGGTTCGGGGGCCGTGGCCGTCCAGTCGGGCCATGACCTCGCGGGCGAACTCGACCGGTGCCGTCGCGGCGGCGGTGACCAGGTCACCGTCGGTGACGGCCAGCCGGGCCAGATAGCGGTGACCGCCCGCGTAGCCGGTGGTCGTGACCAGATCCTGTCGGCACACCCCGGTGTGGTCCCGGTAGTCCAGGAGGCCCTCGCGTGCGAGGCCGACCGTGGCCGATCCGATCGCCCCGACCGGAACCCCGGCGTCCAGGAAGATGCCCGCGGCGGAGGCCAAGGGGGCCATGACCTCGGGGGAGTGGTCCCACGCTTCCGATCCGGGGAGCACCAGCATCGCGCTCGCGGAGGGGATGAGCTGCGGCAACGTGATGTCGGGGAGGAGGGTGAGGCCGCCGGCGGTGGTCACGGGCGCTCCGGTCAGGCCCACGGTGACGATTTCGCGGCTCCCGAGCCCGAGTGGACCCAACCCCGAACGCACGTGCGCGACCGCGTGGCCGTACTGCCAGTCGGCCATCTGGTCGTAAACAGCGAGGTGGAGGGAGGTGCGGAGCTCTGCGTTCATGGCAAGAGGTTGAAGTCTGGAAGGGCGGGGTGTCAATTTACGGATACCAGGGTTCTGGTGGCGGCTGCGCTCGCTTTCGGTTTTATTCGTGGGTGCCGTGAAAATACCGGTCTGGTGGTTCGGGTGGGAACTTGTCCAGATGACGGAGGGTGAGGAAGTAGGGATGAGGTGGAGGCCGGTAGGGGAAACGCCCGGCCGTGAGCGCGTGGTGCATGCGTGCTTCGGCGGATGTCGGGGCTCTTCTGGTTCTTCCTGGCCGCCGATTTGAACGACAACCCATGGGCGAGTCTCTGACCTTTCCGGTCGCGCACACGAAAAAGGGCTCAGCAGACGCTGCAATGTCTCCTGAGCCCCACACGCCCTGAATTCCAAGCTGCGATTACTAAGAAAGCAGGATCAATGACGAATCCTGGAGGGCGAGGGTGTCCCGCTGTCGCGGGAGCGCGTGGCCGGCTGAGGGGTCAGTTGCGGATGGCGATGAGGATCGCGCTCGTCCACAGGGCGACGGCGGCGCTCACGCAGACGCCCGCGATGACCATTTCCAGGGCCGCGCCGGTGAGGACGGCGACGAAACCGGCGATCGCCAGCAGGCACAGGGCCGCCGCCGTCCAGAGGTACTGCCTCTGATCGAAGAGTGGGGCGAGGGGGAAGAAGTGCAGTCCCACGATCAGCGCGATCGTGGGCGGCAGGAAGATCAGCTGGTCGGTGCGCACCAGGGCGAACACCGCCGCCGCGATCAGAACGATCTGGGTGATGTTGACCACGCCCACCCAGCGGTTCCACGAACGTGGAAGGACGCGCTCGCGTCGTCGATGACCCTGGCTCGCGTAGCGAATCCCCTGGAGGATCACCAGGAGGGACACCAACGCGGACACGATCATGGCCAGGAGCGGGGCCTGACTCAGGTTCCCCCATCCCGCCACAGCCCAGATGAAGGCGAAGACGCTGAGGATGATGATCCCCTGGCGTCGGATCCGGTCGTCCAGGAGCTGAGGTTCTGTGGTCGCAGGCACGCGATCACCCTACGGGCGGAGCGTGTCGTTTCATTGCCGTGAGCAGGGCCGGTTCCGGCCGGCGCGTCCCGCGAGCACCGATTTCAGGCCTGTGACCTGCGTCTCCGTCACAGAACCTCACCTGTGTGTTCACAGGACCTCACAAATGGTATTACCATTCTCGGAGCCTGGTCCAAGAGCAGGTCAAGGCGGTACTCGGTGTCCGCCACGTCCCACCCCGCCCAGTGGAAGGCTCCGTCGTGGAGAACTTCGAACCCGTGTACGGCACGGGTCCCCTCCTCGGGATCGCGGCGGGCGCCATCGCGCTCCTGCTGTTCCTGATCATCAGATTCAAACTGCACGCCTTCATCGCGCTCGTGCTGGTCAGCGTGATCACCGCGCTCGCCGCCGGCATCCCGGTCGCCGGGGTGGTGCCCACCCTCCTGGACGGCTTCGGCGGAACACTCGCGAGCGTCGCCCTCCTGGTCGGCCTCGGTGTGATGATCGGCCGCCTGCTGGAGATCACCGGTGGCGCGGCCGTCCTGGCCGGTGCCCTCATCAAGCTGTTCGGCGAGAAGCGGGCCCCGCTGGCGCTGGGCGTGGCCTCACTGCTGTTCGGCTTCCCGATCTTCTTCGACGTCGGCCTCGTCGTGATGCTGCCGATCGTCTTCAGCGTCGCCCGTCGCGTGGGCGGCTCCGTGCTGCTCTACGCCCTGCCCACCGCCGGCGCCTTCGCGGTGATGCACGCGTTCGTCCCGCCGCACCCCGGTCCGGTCACCGCCGCCGTCGAGATCGGCGCCGACATGGGGCTGACCCTGCTCATCGGTGCCCTTCTGGCCATCCCCACCTGGTACCTGGCCAGCTACCTGTTCGGCCTGTGGGCGGGCAAGCGCTGGGAGCTCCCCGTCCCGGACGACATCATGTCCGACGGTGAGGTCAAGCACGAGAACCCGCCGCACCTGATGACCGTCATCAGCGTCCTCCTCCTGCCGATGCTGCTGATCTTCGCCAACACCGGTATCACCACCGTCGCCGCCACCGGCGCGGTGCCCGAGGAAGCCACGTGGGTGCAGGTCATGCGCCTGGTCGGTGAGACCCCCATCGCCCTGCTCATCACCGTCGTCTACGCGATGGTCGTGCTCAGCAAGGGCCGCTTCACGCGTACCAGGGTGGAGGAGATCGTGGGCGGGGCGCTCGGCCCGGTCTGCGCGATCATCCTCATCACCGGCGCCGGCGGCATGTTCGGCGGGGTCCTGCGCACCAGCGGTATCGGTGACGCCCTCGCCGACAGCCTGGATTCCACGGGCATGCCGGTCATCCTCGCGGCGTTCATCATCGCCCTGGCCCTGCGCGTCGCCCAGGGCTCGGCCACCGTCGCCATCACCACCGCCGCGGGCCTCATCGCCCCGGCGGTGCAGGCCACCTCGGGGCTGAGCTCCATCGACCTGGCCCTGATCGTGATCGCCATCGCCTCCGGAGCCACGGCCCTGTCGCACGTCAACGACTCCGGCTTCTGGCTGGTCGGCCGCTTCCTGGGCATGGACGTCAAGACCACGCTCAAGACCTGGACCGTGATGGAGACCCTGATCGGCTTCATCGGCTTCGGGCTCGCCTTCGGTCTGTCCCTGGTCCTGTAGGTGGAACGGGCCATGGTCGCCGGGCGACCCGAACGCGGCTCACCCCTGCGGGGGGCGGGTGTCCTTCAACGCGTCGGAGACCTCGGTGACGATGGCCCGCATCGCCGCCTCCGCCACGTCCGGCAGCCCGTCCCGGATGGCCTGCGCCACCGCCGTGTGCAGGCGCAACGCCTCCGGGCGCGGCTGGTGCGGCATCAGGTCGTAGGAGGTGCGGCCGACCAGGACCTCGGTCACCACGTCCGAGAGCCCGGCCAGCATCTCGTTGCCGGACAGTTCCAGGATGCGCCGGTGGAACGTGACGTCCAGGTCCATGAACGTGTCGAGCTTGCCGGCCCGACCGGTCAGTGTCATCTGTTCGGCCAGCACCACCAGCCGGGCCCGCTCGTCGGCGGGGCCGCGTTCGGCGGCCAGGGCCGCGGCGCCCGGTTCCACGGCCGCTCGCAGTTCGTTCAGGGATCGCAGCTGGTCCATGCGGGCGTCTCCGGCCAGGCGCCAGCGGATCAGCTGCGGGTCGAACACGCTCCAGTCGCGCCGGGGCCGGACCCGGATGCCGGTGCGGGGGCGACTGATCACCAGGCCCATGGACTCCAGGACCCGCACCGCCTCGCGGGCGACCGTCCGAGAGACCCCGAATCCATCTTCCAACCCGCTCAGCGTGAAGGTGTGACCGCAGGCGTACTCGCCCGCGGCGATCGCCGGGCCGAGCACCGCCAGCACCCGGTTGTGCAACGTGCGGTGCGTCGTGCCCATCGGCGGTTCCTCGTACTTCCCGGTTCTGCTGCTTCGGCCGCTATGGGCCGGGGGTCAGCCTGAAGCCTAACGGGAACGATTGATAACACTATTGGTGGTGCCGCCGAGTGGCGGGCCACGAGACGGAGAGACCATGCACTTTGTCTTCATGGGTGTGTCCGGTAGCGGCAAGACGAGTGTGGCCCAGCGGGTCGCGGTCCGTCTCGGGCTGCCCTTCGCCGAGGCCGACGACTTCCACCCCGAGGCCAACATCCGCAAGATGGAGTCGGGGGTGCCCCTGACCGACGAGGACCGTGGGCCATGGCTGCGTGAACTGGCCCGCTGGATCGGTGCGAACGACGCCCTGGGCGAGTCCACCGTGATGGCCTGTTCGGCGCTCAAACGCGACTACAGGGACCTGCTGAGGGCCGGGGCCTCGGATGTGCACTTCCTCCACCTGCACGGAACACAGGAGGTGATCTGGGAGAGGCTCGACGCCCGAGAGGACCACTTCATGCCGTCGGGGCTGCTGCTCTCCCAGATGCAGACCCTGGAACGGCTCGGCCCGGACGAGGCCGGCCGGGAACTCGACGTGCGCGAGGACCTGGACACGCTGACATCGCAGGCCCTGGAGTACGTGGGGGAGCGGATGGGGGCCACGGGGGTCTGATCCGTCCCGCTCCGTTACGTCATGCCACGGCCACGGTCCGTTGTGTGGCATTACTCCACTTGTGCAGTGGGGCGCGGCACGCGACCCTGTTCGTCATGCAAGACTCCCAACCGTCCCCCACCGCCACCGCGTCCCGCCCCTTCAGCGTGGTGCCCCCGCCCCGGAAGAGCCTTCTGGCCCCGGCCCACCCGGGAGTGCGTCCCCCGCTGGACGTGCGTCAGACCTGTGTCCTGATGTTCGTCGCCGCGGCCCTGTACGGCCTGCTCGCCTACCTGGTCGGGAGCATGCTTTCCGAAGGCGTCCACGCGAGCGTGACGACCGAATTGTGGCTGCTGCTCGTGATGGCGGCCCTGGTCGGCCTCGGCCTGGTCGCGCTGGCACTGCCGGTCCGTCGAGCCGGTCACGTGCTCTGGCGGGCCTCCCAGATCGGTTCACTGTTCGCCTTCGGTACCGCGCTGTTCACGCTGTTCCTGGCGGCTTGGCTCGCCGACACCCCGCTGATGCTGGCGGGGACCGTGGCGGCGCTCTCCGCGATCGTCCTCAACATCGCGCTGTGGAGCACCAACGTGCGTCGCTGGTGCCACGAGTAGCACCAGGCCACTCCACTTCGACAAAGGGCCCGGCGGGTTTTGAACGAACCGTTCCCCGCCGGGCCTTCCCCATGTCCGGTCAGTCGTCCTCTTCGCCATCGGCCAGGACGTGCAGTCGGGCCAAGTGCTCGCCGTCGTCCTCGCCGTGACGGGCGACGTACACCTCCCGGGCCTCGTCCGCGACGTCGCCGATCTCGTCCTCGAAGCCGTAGTCGATGAGGTCGTCCAGGAGATCGAGTGCGCGATGGAGGGGATCATCCTCCTCGTCGTCATCCTCGCTCTTGGCGGGCAGGTGCGCGTTGACCAGGGACAGCACGACGGCGCGTGCCTCCTCGACCGCGCTCTCCGCGCCGGCGGCACCGCTCAGGCGGATGCGGGTGATGGGGTCCTCGTCGGCGATCAGCATGAGCTGTTCGGTGAGCCAGGCGCTGTCCTGACCTTCGAGGAACGCGGTGAGGGACGCGTCGTCCAGGGGTGTGTCCATTCGCAGATCATAGGACGCTCGAAGGGTCCTTGGTCCGAAACGGACACCATGTCGGAAAAGTTAAATCATCCTATGACCGGATAACTTTGAGGGAATGTACTGAAGCGAGTACTCAGGGTCATGGGATTCGGGTTTCCGTTGCACCCTTTAAGATCCCGAACAGTTGAACACCTGGACGCGAAAAACCGAGCTATGGATCACGGCACAGATCTGAAACGGTTGTATTAATACCCAGCCGTCTATCTTCCCAGGGGCTCGTGAACCGGTTTAGGGTCCACAGCAATCGTTCTGGGCCTCAACCCCACGTCCCCCTGAGGTGGACCACATGTTCACGAAGTCTTCCCGAAAGCCGCTCGGTCTCGTGGCCGTCGCGGCGTCGCTCACCCTGGTGGCGACAGCCTGTGCGGAGAGTGACCGCGGCTCCGGCGACGGCGAGCAGCCGTTCGTCTTCGGGGCCGCCGGTGACATCACGTCACTGGATCCCTTCCTCACCAACGACGGCGAGACCTACCGTTACAGCCGGCAGGTCTTCGAAACCCTTCTCGACCACGAATCCGGTGGTTCGGAAATCGTCGGCGGTCTCGCCGAGACCTGGGATCAGTCCGAGGACGGCACCGTCTGGACCTTCAACCTCCGCGACAACGTCACCTTCCACGACGGCGACGAATTCAACGCCGAGGTCGTCTGCGCCAATTTCGATCGCTGGAACAATCTGACCGGTGCCTACCAGAGCTCCAACCTGTCCTACTACTGGCAGTCGATCTTCGGTGGATTCGCCGAGCCCGACGAGGACTACAGCACCGGAGAATCCCGTTACGTCTCCTGTGACGCCGAGGACGAGCTCACCGCCGTCATCGAGATCTCCGAGTACTCCTCGATCTTCCCCGGTGGATTCAGCCTCGCCGCCTTCGGCATCATGAGCCCCACCACCCTGGAGACCATGGAGGGCCAGGAGGTCACCGGTGAAGAGGGCAACCTGAGCCTCCCCGACTTCGCCCAGAGCGCCGGCTCACTCGCCGGCACCGGTCCGTTCACCGTCGAGGAATGGAACCAGGACCAGGCCGAGGTCACCCTCAACCGGTACGACGACTACTGGGGCGACCCGGCGGGCTTCGAGACCATGATCCTGCGGAGCATCCCCGACGAGACCGCCCGCCGCCAGGCGCTGGAGGCCGGTGACATCCAGGGCTACGACCTGGTCGCCCCGGCCGACGTCGCGCCGCTGGAGGACGCCGGTTTCCAGGTGCCCACCCGTGACGTGTTCAACGTCCTGTACATGGCCTACCAGCAGGAGAGCCACGAGGCGCTCGCCGAGATGGAGGTCCGTGAGGCCCTCTCCCACGCGGTGGACCGCCAGCGCATCGTCGACACCATCCTCCCCGAGGGTGGCGAGGTCGCCACGCAGTTCCACCCGGACACCCTCGACGGTTGGTCCGAGGACGTGCGGACCTTCGACTACGACCCGGACAAGGCTCGCGAGATGCTCGCCGACGCCGGGTACGAAGACGGCTTCGACGTCGAGTTCTGCTACCCGACCGAGGTCACCCGCCCGTACATGCCCGCCCCCAAGGACATCTTCGACGTCATCACCGAAGACCTCCAGGAGGTCGGTGTCACCGTGGAGGCCACCCCCTACGAGTGGTCCGTCTACTCCGGCCAGGTCGACAGCGGCAACTGCCCGATGTACCTGCTCGGCTGGACCGGTGACTACAACGACGCCTACAACTTCATCGGCACCTGGTTCTCCACCCACAACGACGCGTGGGGCATGGACGAGGAAGAGCTCTTCGACAAGATGACCGAGGTGAGCACCAACCCCGACGAGGAAGAGCGCGTCGCCGGTTACCAGGAGCTCAACGAGATGGTCATGGACGCCCTGCCGGGGCTGCCCATCTCCAGTTCCCCGCCCTCGATCGCCTTCTCGCCCGACGTCGAGCCGCCCAACGTCAGCCCGCTGACGCAGGAGAACTTCGGCGAAGCCTCCTGGAAGTAGTACCTCCGCCGGGCCCGACCGCCACGCCGGTCGGGCCCGGCACCACGGGTGCCCCATGGCGGTGTCCCCCCGTCGCCGCACCTCCCCTGGGGCGATCCCCCGATCATCCGAACCTTCCACCACTGGCGAAAGGCGGCGAAGGTGCTGCGATTCATCGTCAGGCGACTCCTACAGCTCATCCCGACACTGGGTGGCCTGTCGATCCTGCTGTTCGTCTGGCTCCAACGGCTGCCGGGCGGGCCGGAGTACGCCCTCCTCCCCGACGACGCGACCCCTGAACAGCGTGCGATGCTGCGGCGGTCGCTCGGCCTGGACGAACCACTCATGGTTCAGTACCTGGCCTTCCTGCGCAGAATCGCCCAAGGCGACCTCGGGACATCGCTCCAGACCTCACGTCCGGTCCTGGACGAGTTCTTCCTCAGGTTCCCGGCGACGTTCGAGCTGGGCGTGACCGCGATCCTCATCGCCGTCACCATCGGACTTCCGCTCGGTTACCTCGCCGCGCGCCGCCGCGGCACCATCCTGGACTTCGCCGCCGTCGGCGGTTCCCTCCTGGGCATCTGCACCCCGGTCTTCTTCCTCGCGTTCATCCTCAAGGTGGTCTTCGCCGAGGGCATGGGGTGGTTCCCCTCGGCCTTCCGGCTCTCCCCGGGGCTCACCCGCACCGACATCACCGGATTCGTCGTCCTGGACGGTGTCATGACCCGTGAATGGGACGTGGTCTGGGACGCGCTCGCCCACCTGGCCCTGCCGGGGCTGGCGCTGGCGTCCATCCCGTTGGCCGTCATCACCCGTATGACCAGGGCGAGCGTCCTGGAGGTGATGGAAGAGGACTACGTGCGCACGGCCAACGCCAAGGGTCTGCACCGGACCACGGTCCGCACCCGCCACGTGCTGCGCAACGCCCTGCTGCCGGTGGTCACCGCCGTCGGTCTGCTCACCGGCAGCCTCTTCGCGGGCGCCGTCCTCACCGAGAGCGTGTTCGCCTTCCCGGGCATCGGTTCGTTCGTGTACATCGCCACCCAGGAACGCGACTATCCGGTCCTGACCGGGTTCATCCTGCTCATCGCCACCATGTACGTGTTCATCAACCTCCTGGTCGACATCTCGTACAGCCTCCTCGACCCGAGAGTGCGGGCCCAGTGATGCCTACGACACCGAGCTCCCAAAGCCCTTCCGAGACCGAAGAGAAGACGCCCCTCCACAAGCGCAAGGCCGCCAAGGTCGACCGGCTCGCCGAACTCATGGGCGACCGGGGCGACGACGGCCACGGTGCCGGGGTCTGGCGCGAGGCCTTCGGACGCATGCGGCGCAGCCCCATGGCGATCAGTGGCGCGATCATCGTCGTCGTGTTCTTGCTGGTGGCGCTGTTCTCACCGCTCATCGCCCCCTACAGCCCGACCTCACAGGCCTGGGGCAGCGAGGTCTTCCCCAACCGCAACGAGTTCGTCGGACCACGCGCCGAGAACTGGTTGGGCCTGGACCACCTCGGCCGCGACATGTTCTCCCGCATGGTGATCGGAGCCCGCCAGACCCTCATGGTCGGTGTGGTCGCCACCTTCGTCGGCTTCCTGTTCGGTGCCCTGCTCGGCGGCGTCGCCGGCGGCTGCACGGTCCTCGGTGGCCGGTGGGGGCGTCAGGTCGACAACGTCATCATGCGCGTCATCGACATGATGCTCGCGCTGCCGTCCCTGCTGCTGGCCGTCACCGTCGCCGCGCTCGTCGGACCCAGCCTGACCACCGTCATGCTCGCGGTCGGTATCGCCCAAATCCCGATCTTCGCCCGGCTGCTGCGCGGCGCGATGATCTCCCAGGGCAACCGCGAGTACGTACTGGCCGCGCAGGCCATGGGCGTGCGCAGCCACAAGATCGCCCTGACGCACATCCTGCCCAACTCCATGGGGCCGGTGCTCGTCCAGTCCACGCTCACCCTGGCGACCGCCATCATCGACGCGGCCGCCCTGTCCTACCTGGGTCTGGGCAACCCCGACGCGAACTTCCCGGAGTGGGGCACGATGCTCTCCGAGGCCCAACGGTTCCTGTCCAGCGCTCCGGCCCTGGCCGTCTACCCGGCCCTGGGCATCATCATCACCGCGCTCGGCTTCACCCTCCTGGGAGAGTCCCTGCGTGAGGCGCTCGACCCGAAGTTGAGGAAGTGACCATGAGTTCCAGCACGCCGCTGTTGGCGGTGGACGAGCTGTCCGTGGTGTTCCACCGGCGCGGGTCCGGTGAAACGCGCGCCGTCGACGGGGTCTCCTTCAGCCTGGAGGAAGGTCGAGTCACGGGTCTGGTCGGCGAGTCCGGTTGCGGCAAGAGCGTCACCTCCCTGGCCCTGATGGGGCTCCTCCCGGACCGCGGGGTCAAGGTCGGTGGCAGCGCCGTCATGCAGCTGCCCGACGGTGAGGTGGATCTGCTCCGCCTCTCCCAACGCCGCCTGCGGGACCTGCGCGGATCCCAGATGGCGATGATCTTCCAGGACCCGCTCAGCTCGCTCAACCCGGTGGTTCCCATCGGCCTGCAGGTCACCGAGATCCTCAAGCGACACCGGGGGATACGCGGGGCCGTCGCCCGCAAGGAGGCCGCCGACCTGCTGTACCGGGTGGGCATCCCCGATCCCACTCGACGGCTCAACGAGTACCCGCACCAACTGTCCGGTGGAATGCGCCAGCGCGCGCTCATCGCCATGGCGGTGGCCTGCAAGCCCCGCCTGATGATCGCCGACGAACCCACCACCGCCCTGGACGTCACCATCCAGGCGCAGATCCTGGAGTTGCTCAAGGACCTGGTCACCGAGGAGGGCACCGCCCTGCTCATGATCACCCACGACCTGGGCGTGGTGGCCGGCCTGTGCGACGACATCAACGTCCTGTACGCCGGGAGGGCGGTGGAGACCGCGCCACGCGAACCGTTGTTCGCCGACCCCACGCACCCGTACACCGTGGGACTGCTCGGGTCCATCCCGAGGCTCGACGCGCCACGAGGGGAGCCGCTCACCCCGGTGCGCGGTTCCGTCAACGACAACATCGCCTGGACGGACGGCTGCGCGTTCGCGCCCCGCTGCGACCACTACACGATGGAGTGCCTCCAGGGGCCGCCCCCTCTCGTGACCATGGCCGACGGCGCCGGGGGTGGTGGCGGTGGCGAGCACGTCCACCGCTGCGTCAATCCCATCGAGCACGCGGAAGTGGTGGACCGGGCCGTCCTGGACACCGCGACCGTTGCCGGCGAAGACGTGGGAGACGGCAGAGACGGCGAAGACGAGGAGGAGCGGGGATGAGCCTGCTGGAGATCAAGGACCTCAAGGTCCACTTCCCGATCAAGCGCGGCGTGCTCATCGACCGCACCATCGGGCACGTCCAAGCCGTCGACGGCGTTTCGCTGAGTATCGAGAAGGGCCAGACCTACGGCCTCGTCGGCGAATCCGGATGCGGCAAGACCACCCTGGGGCGAGCCGTCCTGCGCCTGAACCAGATCACCGACGGCGAAGTGTGGTTCGGTGGGCGCGACCTCGCCGGACTCGACCCCGAGTCCATGCGTCGCGAACGCGCCAACCTCCAAATGGTCTTCCAGGACCCGCTGGGCAGCCTCAACCCGAGGCAGACCATCGGCGCCATCCTCATGGAAGGGCTGGAGACCCACGGCATCGGCGGGCCCGAGGAGATCCCCGAAGGCACCACCGCCAAGGACCGCCGTCGACTGATCCAGAAGGATCGGGAGACCCGCATCGTCGACGCCCTGGAACGGGTGGGCCTGTCCGCCAAGGCGCTCAAGCGCTACCCGCACGAGTTCTCCGGCGGCCAGCGCCAGCGCATCGGCATCGCCCGCGCGCTGGTCCTGCAACCGGACCTCATCATCTGCGACGAACCGGTGTCCGCCCTGGACGTGTCCATCCAGGCGCAGGTGCTCAACCTCTTGGAGGAACTCCAGGAGGAGATGGGGCTGACGTACCTGGTGATCGCCCACGACCTCGCGGTCGTGCGGCACGTCAGCGACGTCGTAGGGGTGATGTACCTGGGTTCACTGGTGGAAGAGGCCACCAGCGACGAGATGTACGAGACCCCGATGCACCCCTACACCCGTTCGCTGATGTCGGCGGTGCCGGTTCCCGACCCCACGGTCGAGGATTCCCGTGAGCGGATCCTGCTCGCCGGTGACCTGCCCTCGCCGGCGAACCCGCCGACCGGCTGCCGGTTCCACACCCGGTGCCCCTGGCGCCAGGAGGAGCTGTGCGACACCGAGCGGCCCGAACTGCGCCCGTTGAAGAGCGGTACCCACCGGGTGGCCTGCCACTACGCCGAGCAGATCCTGTCCGGTGAGATCCAGCCCAGCGAGGAACGGGCCGATCGGGTCGTGCACGGCGCGAGCTGAGCGAACGCGAACGCGCGGGTGTCCCGGTGTACCGGGGCACCCGCGCGTTCGTGTGCGTGGCGGGACGTCGCGGGATGTGGCGGGACGCGGCGGGGACGTGGGCCACGGGGAGTGGGAGGTGAGGACGGAAGACGGTCGGAAAGGGGGGTGGGGGATCGGAGGCTAGAGATCGGATTTTCCGCAAGGAAGGCGAGTTATCCACAGGCAGGGGAGTTCGGGGTGGTGGTGGGGTCGGTGGGCGTGATCCCATCGATCTTGGGGGAGCCGCTGGTTTCGCCGGTTTCGTGCTGCCCGGGGGTGGGTGGGTGTGGTGGGGATGGGGCGTGGGGTGCCTCAGGTTTTTGGTTCTTGGGGTTGGTGGGGGTGCTCGGGTGGATTGGTGGGGCGCCTAGGGTTTCTGGCTCTTTGGGGTGGTTGGGCGGGGTGGGGTGTGGGGTGGGGCGCCTCGGGTCGGGGCCCTGCTGGTGGCCTGGCGGGGTGGGGTGGGTTCTCCCTCCTTCCCCGCCGCGTGATTGTTGCCGCCCGCACCGCACGCGTCAAGGCGATGTCGGG